>CAJWUS010000032.1 GCA_913047525.1 uncultured Flavobacteriales bacterium
CCAATCCGCACTTTTGGAAGCCATGCAGGAACGCTCTGTTACTAATGCTGGAAATAAATACGAATTAGAGAATCCGTTTTTTGTGCTGGCAACCCAAAACCCTATCGAACAAGAAGGTACATACCCTTTGCCAGAAGCCCAATTAGATCGATTTATGTTTAATGTGATTTTAGATTATCCTAATTATAATGAGGAAATCCAAATTGTTAAACAAACAACCTTTGATTATTCAACTACTTTAAATAAAGTAATGGATGCAGAAGACATTGTATTTCATCAGAATATTCTTATGAAGATCCCTGTAAATGACAATGTGATAGAGTATGCAGTTTCCTTAGTAGCAAAAACACGCCCCGATACTGAGATGGCTTCAGAAAAGGTACAGCAGTATATTTCATGGGGAGCTGGTCCTAGAGCTTCTCAGTTTATGCTTTTGGGTGCAAAATGTTATGCTGCTATAAATGGTAAATACTCCCCTGATATTGAAGATGTAAAAGCAGTAGCAAAGCCAATTCTCCGACACCGAGTAATAAGGAATTATAAAGCGGAAGCAGAAGGGATTACTGTGGATGATATTATCGATAACATTTTATAAAATATGATTCTTCCTATTGTAGCTTTTGGCTCTCCGATTCTCAGAGAGAAATGCAAAGAAATCTCAAGATCTTTTCCTGATTTACCGGAAATTATTGACGATATGTTCGAGACTATGTATGTGGCAAGTGGTGTTGGATTGGCTGCTCCACAAATAAATAAATCAATCCGTATTTTTATTATAGATACTGCTCCTTTTGTTGATGATGAAGAGAATGATATTCAGCCCACGAAACAAGTATTTATCAATCCTAAAATGATAAAGGAGGAAGGGCGAAAGTGGTTATTTAATGAGGGTTGTTTGAGCATTCCTGAAATTAGAGAAGATATTTCTCGCAAATCTGAGATTGAAATAGAGTTTTTGGACGAAAATTTTCAAAAACAGCAGAAAAAATTTGATGGAATTACCGCTAGGGTAATTCAACATGAGTACGATCATTTAGATGGGATTCTATTTACCGATAAAATCAGCCCTTTACGCAAAAGAGTTTTAAAAGGAAAACTTTCTGACATTTCAAGAGGAAAAGTAGAGATAAGTTATAAAATGCGTTTTCCTAAGCGTTAAGCTTATTTGCTTCAAAGCGTAATAACTCTTCTAACTTTTCTCTGCTACAATGGTTTTGTAATATTCCTTCTTTCGCAAATGAGATTTCTCCATTTTGCTCGGAAACAATAATTACAACTGCATCCGTTTCTTCCGAAATTCCGACAGCAGCCCTGTGTCGCATTCCTAAATGGGCAGGAAAATCAGTATTGTTTGTAACGGGCAAAACACATCTAGCAGCGACTATTTTATTACCTCTAATAATTACTGCTCCATCATGTAAAGGACTATTTTTGAAAAAGATACTTTTTAGTAATGGTATGGTTATATCGGATCCAATTTGCACTCCCGATTCTGAGAAAAAAGCCAAGTCATCTGCATGGGTAATAACAAGTAGTGCTCCTGTTTTACTGTTTGATAAATCCTGACAGGCTTTGCAAATAATTCCTATATCAAGCTTGTTGTCTTGTTCTCCTATATTAAATTTTAAGAATCCCTTATTTTTTATCAGCTTTGCTCTGCCAATCATAATCAAGAACTTTCTAAGTTCTTGCTGGAAAACAATTACCAGAATAATAACGCCAACTCCAATAAATTGTCCTAAAATCTCACTTAATAACTCCATATGCAAGGCGTCTACCAATTTCCAAAGTAAATAGATAGAAGTTAGACCAATAAAAATATTAATTGCTACCGTTCCTCTTACCAGTTTGTATAACTGATACATTAGTATGGCAACCAATACAATATCAATAATGCTAATAAAATTAAATTCTATAAAATCCAGAAAACTCATTTTTTATAACTTTTGGCGAAATTAACAATTTTAATACATTCAATGGCCTGTTTTACATCATGAACTCTCAAAATATTTGCCCCATTTAGTAATGCTATCATGTTTATGGCTGTTGTGCCGTTCAACGCCTTTTGAGCTGTTGTATCTAGTAAATTGTAAATCATAGATTTTCGTGATACGCCAACTAATAGTGGTAATCCGAATTCTTGAAATCTTTCTAAATTATTTAAAATCTCATAATTATGTTCCATAGTTTTTCCGAAACCAAAACCAGGGTCAATGATAATTTGCTCATTTCCTTTCGCTTTCAAGTTCTTTATCTTTTTTTCAAAAAATACCATAATATCGTTAGTTATATTATCGTATTGTGGATTTTCTTGCATATTTTCTGGATTACCTTTCATATGCATCATAATATAGGTAACGCCAGATTCTGCTACTATTGCCCACATTTCTTTATCCTTTTCTCCTGCTGAAATATCATTAATAATATCAGCTCCATTTTTAATGCAGCTTTTTGCAATAGATGAATTATAAGTATCCACCGAAATAATAATGTCTGGGAAATGATGTTTTACATTTGTGATAGCTGTAAGTAGGCGTTCTTTTTCAAGATTAGAGTTTATACTTTTTGAACCAGGTCTTGACGATTGTGCGCCAATATCAATGATTGATGCGCCTTCCATAAGCATTTTATCGCACCTTTCTAATATTTTATTTTTACTAATGTATTTTCCGCCATCGAAAAAAGAATCGTCAGTAATATTAAGAATCCCCATCACTTTTGGTGTTGATAAATCAAGCATTTTACCTTTTATATTTAAAGCTTTCATTTGGAAAAAATGTATTTTTGGCTTAAAAGAACAATAAAAAATTCATGAAACAGACAATTACTGAATACGAGTCAATAATAAAAAAATGTGAGTACATTTTTGCTAAAAAACTAAAAGATTATGGAACAGCATGGCGAATTCTGAGAATTAGCTCACTTACAGACCAAATTTTCATCAAAGCCCAAAGAATAAGAAGCATTGACCAAAAGGGCACACAAAAGATAAATGAAGATATAAGTAATGAATATGTTGGGATAATTAATTATTCCATTATTGGACTAATACAATTAGAACTAGGGGTGGCAGAGCATGCAGAAGAATTGTCCTTTTCCAATGCTATGGGACTTTTTAGTCAATATACCAATCAAGCAAAACAACTAATGTCTGATAAAAACCATGATTATGGTGAGGCATGGCAAGATATGCGGATAAGTTCGCTTACCGACCTTATTTTACAAAAGCTTTTGCGTGTAAAAAAGATTGAAAATAATGAAGGAGAAACACTGATTTCGGAAGGGATTGATGCTAATTATTTGGATATGATAAATTATGCTGTTTTTGCTTTAATTAAAACAAAATAAAATGAGGATTTCACTTATCATTTCAAGATTTTTAGTTGGTGTTTTATTCATTATTTCTGGGCTGATAAAAGCTAATGATACAATAGGGTTTTCTTATAAATTAGCAGAGTATTTTGAAGTTTTTGGAATGGAGTGGCTTTCTGCTTTTGCGCTTTTAATAGCTGTAAGTATTTGTGTTTTTGAAATTCTACTAGGAACAATGCTGCTTATTGGTAGCCGAATAAAATTTGTTTCTTGGAGTTTGCTCTTGATGATTGTGTTTTTCACTTTTCTTACTTTCTTTTCTGCCTATTTCAATAAAGTGACAGATTGCGGATGTTTTGGAGATGCCTTAAAACTCACGCCATGGCAATCTTTTACAAAAGATATGGTTTTGCTATTTTTCATTCTTCTCCTATTTAAAAGCCAGAATAAAATACAGTCATTATTTACCAAGAAAGCGGAAAACAAAATTAATTTATTAACCCTTCTGTTAAGTTGTTATTTCGTTTGGCATACCTATTCTCATTTACCTGCCAAAGATTTTAGGCCCTATGCAATTGGTGAAAATATTCCAGAGGGAATGCTAATTCCAAAAGATGCAAAGCAAGATATTATTGAAGATATTTGGTACTATGAAATTAATGGAGAAACTCAGCAATTTACCACCGAGCAAGAACCATGGAAAATAGAGGGAGCAAAATATGTGGATAGAAAAACAAAACTCATTGAAAAAGGATATGAGCCGCCCATTCATGATTTTTCCATCTCCAAAGATGAGGTGGATATTACCGACTCTATTTTGTCTGCAAAAAAGGCGTATTTAGTCATTGCCTATAACATTAAGAAAACAAATGTAGAAGCAAGCAAAAAACTAACTGATTTGTATTTGGCTTGCGAAAAAAAGGGGATTACTTTTGTAGCACTTTCTGCTTCATCTGATGAGCTGATTGATGTATTTCGCCATGAAAACAACATTATGTTTCCTTATAATTTCACGGATGAAACAACCCTAAAAACAATCGTTCGTTCCAATCCTGGGCTGGTAAAAATAGAAGAAGGTACAATTAGAGGGAAATGGCATTTTAATGATTTTCCTTCCATAGAAAAACTCACAAAATAAATTGTGATTAAATTCATAATAAAGAAAATCACTTATAGCATTTTGGTACTTTGGGGTGTGCTTACTTTGGTTTTCTTTTTGTTTAATGTTCTCCCAGGCGATCCTGCCCGAATGATGCTTGGCCAAAGAGAAGATTCCGAGCAACTTATGGCGCTAAAACACAAATATGGATTTGATAAATCTATTAGTGCGCAATACTTTTTATATCTCAATGATTTATCGCCACTTTCCATTCACAGCAAAAACAAAGATGCTTTTCATTTTATAGAATCTGAGAAATACAATTATATCACTATTTTTGAAACTAAAAAATCAGCAATTGTTGTTAAGTATCCTTATTTAAGAGAATCATTTGTAAAAAGGGGGAAATCCGTATCTTCCATAATTGCTGATACATTTCCAAACACCTTTGTTTTGGCTTTGGCTTCTATTAGTATTGCACTACTGATTGGTATCTTATTAGGGGTCTTGGCAGCAATTTATAAAAATTCTTGGATTGATAAATTGACTTTATTCCTATCTGTTTTAGGAATGTCTGTTCCTTCTTTTTTCTCGGCAATTCTTTTTGCTTGGTTTTTTGGTTTTTTGCTTGCCGATATTACGGGTCTTTCCATGATGGGTAGTTTGTATGAGGTAGATAATTACGGAAGAGGGGAGTTTATCAATTTGAAAAACTTGATTTTACCTGCTATTACTTTGGGTATTCGGCCTCTTTCTGTAATTGTGCAACTCACCAGAAATTCCCTTTTAGAAGTTTTGAAAATGGATTATATGCGAACAGCAATTGCAAAGGGTTTGAGTAAATTCGTAGTGCTTTTCAAACATGGATTACGCAATGCAGTTAATCCTGTGGTAACGGCAGTTTCTGGTTGGTTTGCTTCAATGCTTGCTGGTGCAGTATTTGTAGAATATATTTTTGCATGGAACGGAATTGGAAAAGAAATAGTAGATGCACTTAATAATTTGGATTTACCAGTTGTAATGGGGGCTGTTTTATTTATTGCTACTATATTTGTTGTCGTTAATATAGTGGTCGATATTATTTACGGGATATTAGATCCTAGAATTAGGATTACATAACATTATGAGAAAAAATATTGTAGTTGGAAATTGGAAAATGAATCTTAAAAGAGAGGATGCATTGGTTTTGGTTTCAGAGGTTTTGAGCCAACTTCCAAAAGATAAAGATACGGAGGTTGTGTTTGCTCCTTGCTTCTTGTATTTGTATAAAATAGCAAAAATGTGTAATGATTTTGAAAGGGTAAAAGTTTCTGCACAAAATTGTAGTAAAGAGGGGAAAGGCGCCTTTACTGGGGAAGTTTCAGCCGAAATGGTTACTACTTCAAATGGAGATTATGTGATAATAGGACATTCTGAAAGAAGAGAATATTTTAAAGAAACAAATGCTGATTTGGCAGAAAAGGTAAATAAAGTGCTTGCTAATAATTTGAAAGTGATTTTCTGTTGTGGAGAACGTTTAACCCAAAGAGAGAATGGAACTCATTTCAATTGGATAAAACAACAATTATCAGAAGGGATTTTTCATTTGGATTCTAATGATTTTACAAATATTGTAATTGCTTATGAGCCCATTTGGGCAATTGGAACAGGTATAACTGCAACAAGCGAACAAGCACAAGAAATGCACGGCTTTATTCGATCAATTTTGAATGAAAAATATGGTTCTAAAATAGCAGAAAACTCTTCTATTTTGTATGGCGGAAGTTGCAATCCTGGAAATGCAAAAGAGCTTTTCATTCAAAAAGATATTGATGGCGGTTTGATAGGGGGTGCATCATTAAAATCAGATGATTTTCTGGCAATTATAAATTCATTTTAATGAATTATATGGAAGTTAATATCTCTCTATCAGAAAAAATCCTTTTAGTGATATTATTCCACTTATAAAAATGAGAAAATTATTACTTTCTTTAAGTTTTTTACTTTGCTTTAATAGCAGTTTTAGTCAAGATAAAAAGAAGAAACTTACTAAATTTTCAGAGGAAACTTCTGTTTTTTTAGAGGAAGTGGATGTATTTATTTCCGCCAAAAAAAACAAAGATTTATCTAGGGTTTTTTTTCAGTTTGAAGATAATATTCAATCTCAAAAATTTGACACAAAAACTATAAAGAAAATAATTGTAATAGCAAATACAATGCTTGCAAAACGACTAAGACCAAACCCTCATTTTTCTAATTTTTTTAAAGCGATCAATCAGTTTGCTTATCAGCAATCTGCCATTCCAAAATTTAATGATTGGTTAAATGTGGTTGATAATTTACTAGAAGAATCCACCACAAAAAGATTGATGCTGTATTTGATTTTTACAGATGATTTTATTTCCTCAGGGATGCTTAGAAACTCTAGGGCGGTAAGTTGGTATTGCCCATCTAATGACTATACTTTTGGTGTAGAATTAGGACATCCATTTCTCTCCTTTCCCCAAGAATTTACTTTGAGTTGTTCAGCAAAAGGAAGTACTATTTATATATATAATACAAAGGGAAAGTACTGGCCCATCAATTTCAAATGGGAAGGAAAAGGTGGAAAGATAAATTGGGAAAAAGCAGGGTATAGTGAAGACTCCGTTTATGGAGAATTAGCCAATTATAAAGTAGATTTGAAAAAAGACCAACTAAATGCAGATTCAGTTTTGTTTTATAACAAATATATTTTTAAAAGGCCAATAATTGGAAGTATAAAACATAAAATTGATGTGGGAGGATATGATAAAAAATGCTCTTACCCATATTTTAAATCAAAAGGGAAAGATGTACTTTTAACTGAAATTTTCCCTGATGTAGACTATAAAGGCGGCTACATTCTTAAAGGCAAAGAATTTGTTGCAGATGGTGGTGATTATGCAGAGGCGCGAATCATATTAAAAAGAAATGGAAATCCTATTATTATTGCAAATGCCAACCGATTTAGTATTGGAAACGATAGAATCTCATCCACATTAGCAGCAGTAAAAGTATTTTTTGATACCGATTCTATTTATCATTCCGCACTCAAATTTACTTATATTAACTCCAAAAGAAGATTAGAACTTTACAGAAAACGAAATGGGGTTTCAGAAAGTCCACTTATTAATACTTACCATCAAATTACAATAGATTGTGAGTTTTTAGAATGGAATGTTGATGAGGATATGATTTTCTTTGGCTCTTTGCCTGGCACCTATGTTTCTGAAATTTATATTGAATCGGTAAATAATTATCTGGAAGCAAAATATCAGCAACTTCACGGAATGGATAAAATTCACCCTTTAATTTTGATAAGAAATTACATGAAAGACAAAGGAGAAGAACTGTTCTTTGTAGAAGATTTTGCTAGATATGCGGGCTATTCTCTATCTCAGATTCAACATTATCTTACCAATCTTTCCAATAAAGGATTTGTGTATTATGACTATGGCGAGCAGAGAATAAAAGTACTCGGAAAACTTCATAACTACTTAAAAGCAAAATCGGGAAAAGGAGATTATGATGTGATAAGTTTCAAATCGAAAGTGCAAAGTAATGTTGGGGCAATGAAAATGAAAGTGAATTCTGCACTCAATATCAAAACCAAAGATTTGAATGTGTTAGGTGTTCCAGAGATTACGCTTTCCGATTCCCAAAGAGTATATATGTATCCAACAGCTGATAGAATTGTGATAAAGAAAAACAGAGATTTTGTTTTCTCTGGACAAATCTCTGCAGGAAATGGAAGATTTAATCTTTACGGAAAAGATTTTTATTTTCATTATGATAGTTTTTGGGTAGATTTACATAAAATTGATTCTGTACAATTGTCAGTTCCTATTATGCCAATTCAAAGAGACAGGTATGATGATGAGGTTTTAACTAAAATTAAAACAGTAATTGAGGCGGTTACAGGAGATTTGCAAATTGATCATCCTACTAATAAATCGGGATTGAGAAAAGATAGTTTTCCGGGCTATCCAATTTTTAGAAGCTATGAAGATTCTTATGTTTTTTACGATAGAAAAAGTATTTACAATGGGGTGTATGACAGGGATAGGGTTTCCTTTCATTTGCTTCCCTTTGAGATTGATAGTTTAGAAAACTTTACAGGAAAAGGATTAAGGTTTGCAGGAACTTTTAAATCGGCAGGAATATTCCCTGTTTTTGATGATACTTTGCGCTTACAAAAGGATTATTCACTCGGCTTTAAAAGAAACACTCCTAAAGATGGGTTTCCAATTTATGGTGGGAAAGGAAAATATTTTAATGAGATTCAGTTAAGTAGTAAAGGAATAAAAGGAAGTGGAAAAATAGAGTATCTTACCTCAGTTTCTATTGCTGATAATATTCTGTTTTTCCCTGATTCCACGAACTTACACACTCAGCAATTTAACTTATTAACTGTAAGAGAGGGGATTGAATTTCCAGAAGTAAATAATACCACTACTTATGTACATTATCAGCCCTATTATGATGTAATGAATATTTACAAAAAACAAAATGAATTTAGTTTTTATAACGGACAAGTAGCATTGGATGGCGATATAGAATTACGCCCAACCGGATTGACTGGAAATGGAATTATGAAATTAGATAAAGCAGAAGTAACTTCTAATTTCTTTATGTATAATACCGTATTTTTTAATGCCGACACTGCTGATTTAGTAGTGAATACTGATGATTTGGGAGGTATTGCATTTGAGTCTAAGAATTTAAGAACTCATATCGACTTAGAAGAAAAAATAGGAATGTTCTATTCCAATGGATCAGAATCCTATGTTCGGCTTCCAGAAAATCAATACATCTGTTATATCGATAAACTGAAATGGTATATGAAAGAGCAATTATTGGAGTTGGGGGAAACAAGCAAATCTTCCTTAGGAACTGAATTTGTATCTTCTCATCCATTACAGGATTCCCTCAGTTTTATTGCAAAAACAGCAAATTATAGCTTAAAAGATTATGTGATTCACGCAAGTGGAGTAGATAAGATTGAGGTGGCAGATGCCACTATTTTTCCTGATTCTGGTAAAGTTATTGTTGAGAAAGAAGCATCTATTCGAACCCTTGAAAATGCGACAGTTTTAACAAATAACCTAACAGAATACCACACCTTCAAAAAGGCGAGTATAAATATCAAAGGTAAGTATAATTATACTGGCTCTGGCGATTATACCTACAAGGACGAACTAAATAAAGAACAAAATATTTTCTTTCAAAAAATTAGTGTTAATGACGATAGAATGACGATTGCAAGTGGTTCGGTTGAAGGTGAGAAGCCATTTAAGTTAGGTGCTAAATTTAGTTTTAAAGGAGTAGTGAATTTATCAGCAGATGATAAATACTTGACTTTTGATGGTTATTTCAAGATGGACCATCAGTGCTCTTTTATTCCAATTGAATGGGTACGATTTACTTCAGAAATTGCCCCAGATAATATCACGATTGAATTGGATTCAGTAGTTGTAAATGATGATGATGAGCGATTAACCACTGGGCTAATAATGGGGGTAGATTCCTCCAATGTCTATTCTACATTTTTAAATCGTAAAAATAGAAGTATGGATATTGATTTACTTTCTGCTTCTTATTTTCTGTATTATGACAAAAATGAATCAGCATTTGTAGTTAGCGGATACGATACGCTCTCTAATATTTTCCGCCTTTACGATAAGCAGTGCAAAACAAATGGAGATGGACTTATGGATTTAGGTATTTCTTTAGGAAGAATTAAGGTAGAAACAGCAGGTTTTGTAGAACATAATATTTTAGCGGATAAAGAGCAGATGCGTCTGTTTTTACTATTAGATTTTTTCTTTTCTGAGAAAGCTTTAAAGGTGATGGCAGAAGATATATTTCTGTCACCAGGAATTGAAAATTATGAATTTGAAAGTGAATTTTACGGAAAAACCTTAGGGAGAATTGTTGGAAAGGAGGATGCAGAGATGTTGCTCTTGGAGTTGGAAACTAGAGCAGAATTTGTTGAATTCCCTGATGCCCTAAATCATACCATGAGCTTTACCGACTTAGATCTGAGATGGGACGGAAAAGAAAAAGCGTATTATTCTATTGGAAGTATTGGATTAGGAAGTATGGTAGACTATCAATTAAATAGCCTTCTAAAGGATAGTTACATCAAAATTAAAATAGGCAGAAACAATGATATTCTGACTATTTATTTAGTAACAGAATCCTACGAAAGCTATTACTTTAATTATAAATCAGGGGTGATGCGAGCACGATCTTCCAATTTAGCATTTAATGAAGCTATTCAAGAATTAAAAGAAGGAAAACGAAAAGCTCCTCATAAAGGAGGTATTCCAGCATTTCGTTATCAGATAGCACCTCAGCAATCGGTTGATCGTTTTGTAAAAGAAATGGAGAAAAAGCAATAATTACTATATTGCCGACCTTTTAATGCTAACTACTGAAAACATATTATTCTTAACCAATATTGCACTTATATTATTAGCTTATCTAATTGGTGCATTTCCATCAGCTGTTTGGCTGGGGCGTATTTTTTACAATACGGATGTTAGAGAATACGGAAGTGGTAATGCTGGAGCAACTAATACTTTCAGAATTTTAGGAGTAAAAGCAGGTGCTCCTGTTTTGTTGATGGATATTTTAAAGGGATGGCTTGCAGTTAATCTTGTTCATCTTGTTTATTTTGTTAACGACAATCAGTCCTTGCCAGACGAAAAGTTTTTTGAGCTAAAATTAGTTCTCGGTATTGCAGCTGTAATAGGACATCTGTTCCCTATTTATACGGGCTTCAGGGGCGGAAAAGGTATCGCTACTATGCTTGGCTTTATGTTAGGAATTTATTGGCAGGCGGCTTTACTTTCTGCTATAGTTTTTGTTATTACTTTTCTTATAAGTAAGTATGTTTCTTTAAGTTCAATTATTGCATCATTGGCATTTCCTTTTATCGTAATTGTTATATTAGGAATGAATAATGCTAACTCTTCTTTAATCATTTTTTCCATATTTGTCCCCATTCTCTCGTTAATAACTCACCAGAAAAATATTGAAAGACTAATAAGACGAGAAGAAAATAAAGCTAAATTTGGTAAAAATATAGACTATGAAATATAATCCCCATCTTTCACCTAAAGGAAAAAAGCAACTAGTTGACCAGAAAAAGTTGGTTTTAATTAATGATGATTTTAATAGTTTTGATCATGTTATCGATTGCCTTGTAGCTATTTGTGAGCATGATCCAATTCAGGCAGAACAATGCGCAACTATCACCCATTATAATGGTTCTTGCATTATTAAAACTGGAGAATCTAAGGACTTGCTCTCTTTAAAAAACGATCTAAATCAATATGATCTGGATGTAGAAATCGTATAAAAATTTTATCTACTATTTTTAGTTAATTATCTTTGCACCCTTAAAAGATGGCTCTGTAGCTTAATTGGATAGAGCACCTGACTACGGATCAGGAGGTTGGGGGTTCGACTCCCTCCAGAG
>CAJWUS010000033.1 GCA_913047525.1 uncultured Flavobacteriales bacterium
AAGTTCCATCTGGTATATAGTATTCATGCAATCCTTCCAAATCTTTTCTCATTGGTATCAAGTGATCAAATATAATTTTTTTCTCTTTTTCCTCATACTTTACACTAATGGTAGAGGTAGCATTATACTCAATAATAAACCTTTTAGTAGTTGTTTTCCCTTTTTTAAAAATGGATGCACCAAATTTTATTTTTTCCCTGCCAGAAAAATACATAACATCAATAATTTTTTTTGTACTGATATCATTGTTTCCATCCCAACCTAGTAGAGTATAGTATGTTCTACCTTTCTTTTTGATGTAGATAATATCGTAATATAGTGCGCCATACCAATTATTATTGTCGAGTTGTTCATTTTCTGGCCTTCTTATGTTTTCCGAATTATCATTTAGTGTTATAATCTCATACCGTTTTTTGGATTTATTTTTATAGTGCACAAAACCAAAATACTGATAGTTTCCGTTATCCTTTCTCAGTAGCCATGTATAAATTCGAATTTTACTATCAGAGGATGTTCTTATCGATATAGTTTTAAGCGAATCAAAAGGATAGTTAAAGGAACGCTCAAATTGTAAAACTTCTTGCAGTGTGGATATAAAAGCATTATTAGCTTCCGTTTTAACTGTCTGACTCTCTCCATTCATGATGGTATGTGCCATTACTTTTAGAGTATCCTCATATTCTGCAATTAGTTGTTTAGACACCTTTTGTGAGAAAACACTAATGTTTAGTATTGAAAAAAGGGTAAGAAAGAATATTTTTTTCATTTTCCTGAAAATGTATGCTAAATATCTAAAATGTAAATCTAAAATCTATTTTTGCACAAAGATAAATAAATGATGAGTTTAGAGGAAAGAATAAAAGCATTTAGTCAGTTGGGCCACTTTTTTTCAGATGAAATAATTGATGATTTTGCAGAAAAGTTAAAGGATGCAGAAATAAAAAATCCTTGGTTTACAGAGGAGAACACCAAAGTAGCTATAGGGGCTTGGGCAAAACTGCTGACAAGCGAAAACCTGAATGCTTGGCTATTGCCTTACCATTTAACAGATAGCCTAAAGCCAAAAAATGTGCTGATTATTATGGCAGGGAATATTCCATTGGTGGGGTTTCATGATTTTCTTTCTGTACTAATTTCAGGGAATAGGGCGATTATCAAACTATCTTCTGAGGATAAGACGCTACTACCTTTTATTATAGATAAACTCATTGATATTGCCCCAGAATTTAAAGATAAAATTGCCTTTACAACTGATGTGAAAGACAAACAATTTGATTCGGTAATAGCCACCGGATCTGATATGTCAGCCAAGTATTTTGATTATTATTTTAAAGAGGCAACAACAATAATCCGAAAAAATAGAAAGTCGGTTGCTATTTTAGATGGAACAGAAAGCAAGCAAGAACTACAAGCACTTGCCAAAGATGTATTTGCTTATTTTGGTTTGGGTTGCAGAAATGTATCTAAATTGTTTTTGCCAAAGAACTATGATTTAGACCAATTATTTGAAGCATTTTATCCTTATCAGTATGTAATGGAACATAAGAAATATGCTAACAATTACGATTATAATAAAGCTATTTACTTGATGGGGAGTAATGAGATTATTGAAAACGGATTCTTGCTTTTAAAGGAAGATGCCTCCATACAATCGCCACTTGCCATGTTGTATTATGAGTATTATTCCGATTTAGAAAAGGTAGAAGATTTTATTTCAGAAAATAAGCAGCAGCTGCAATGTGTGGTCTCCAAAAATGACATCCCGTTTGGACAAACACAGCAGCCCAAACTTTGGGATTATGCAGATAGGGTAGATACCATTGACTTTTTGAGAGAGGATTAATCCACAAACTCATAAGCTCCCAAATCAGGATCTTTCCTAGCGTTTTCTTCAATATCATTTGAAAGGAAAGTAAACTTTCCAGCATCAATACAAGGAGAAGAGCTTTCTAAATGAAAATCCCTTTTGCTCTTATCCACAAATCCTGCATTTTCATTCTTAATTACATTAATGTAGTTAGATGTATTGGTGTTTTCATTTGGATCAATTTTAATAAGGCAGTGATCAAAAGAATAATTAAATATCCCATTAATATCTTCTTTGAACTCAATTTCGGTAGTCAAACTTCCATCAATAATGCAATTCACAAAATTGGCTTTCTTTAAATCCCTAATATGAATTATTCCATTTATATCTTCATAATAATTACTTAGCAGAACTGAGTGGGTATTCCTAGTATTTAAATTCCAGAAATTTGCAAAAGTGCAATGGGTAAATTCGTATTCTCCACCGATATTGCAAACCACAGTATATTGTCCGCAATTGTTAACTACTGAATTATTTACTTGCAAATTTGCTCCTTGCCCCAAAATACCTATAGCTGACATATTCTCAACAATGCAATTGTTTATTATAGCTGTTGGGCTATTGTTTGCTACCGTATCGGCATGGATTCCAATTGTTCCTTCTTTTACAATAGCGTAATCAAATTCATTATTCACACTTCCTGGCATTAGCCAAATTCTGTCCCATTGCCCTGGAGAATCATCATACCAAGAATCTAATCTATCGCCTTGAAAAACTACTTTATCACCTAATGTTCCCTTTACTTTTATTGTGCCTCCTACAGATTCAGAGAATGGATTGCCCACTAGAATTCCTGAATTTTTATGCAAATAAACTTGAGTGCCTGTATTAATTATTAGTTGACAGCCAGGATCAACAATCACATAGCCATAAATTACATGAGGAGTGTCATTATTCCAAATCTCATTGCAACTCAAAGCATGGTACCAAAACTGTAAAGTATCCTCTCCATCTATAATTTCTCCATAAGTATTTGCAGTATGGAATTTAGCGTATTGGCCGTATGCTACCAAATCCACTTTTTGTATTTTTTCTCCTGTATTAAACTCAATATTTGCTTCTACAATGAATTGAAGGTCTTGATCATTTGGATCAATCTTTACTTCCACGAAAATAAAAATACTGTCGTTTGCTGGAATTTCTACATTTTTTGCTTCACTTCCAGAAATTCCATCTACATTCATGGCGTAAAACTTGCTGTCCTCTCCTGTAATTTTAATGTTGGTTTTTACATCAAAATCATTTTTGTTATACACCTTCAAATGATGCGTGATAGAGCCAACAGTTGTAAAAACCGTATCAAAAAGTATCGTATCGTTCGAAAAATGTAAAGTAGCTTTTTCCCCTGAAAATACGGGCTCTTTTTTGCAAGAAAATAAGCAAATTAGCAATAAAAAAGCGATACTAAATATTTGATTTCTTTTCATTTGCGCAAAGATAATTAGTTAATTCAGATTTCATTTATCTTATCAAACAAAAAAAAAGAAATTTAATTATGTTTTTCATCAAAACTTTTTAATTTTGCAGCCCAAATAATTTTTGACAGAAATGAGAAAAGGAATACACCCAGAGGATTACAGATTAGTTGTGTTTAAAGATACTTCTAACGATTTTGCTTTTTTAACGCGTTCTTGCGCTCCAGCAAAGGAAAACATAAAATGGGAAGACGGAAAAGAATACCCACTAATAAAAATGGAGATTTCTTCTGCTTCACATCCGTTTTATACAGGAAAAATGAAATTGGTAGATACAGCTGGTAGAATTGATAAATTTAAAAGCAGATACAAGCACTTAAAGAAATAAGTCGCTTTTTTAATAATTAAAAAACCCTGCACCAAAAGTGTGGGGTTTTTCTTTACATTTGTATTTTATTTTTTTAAGATGAACACCATACTTTTTGATCATAACAGAGAAGCATTTTTACCTTTAACTTATACGCGCCCTATTGCCGATTTAAGAATCGGAATTGTAACGATTAAAGAAAAATGGGAGCATCATTTTTCTTCCGTGAGCGTAAAAACAGAAGATTATTTATCTGCTAAATTTCCAATAACTCTGACTGCCGAAAATCTTTGGATTAACGCACAAGTTCTGCCTAATCAAGATATTGTTGATGAGATAAATGCTTTACAAAAAGGAGAAGTTTTAGTAAAAGGCGATACGCCTATTGCTTTTATTTCTGAAAAATTTGATATGGGATCTCTTCAGGAAAAAGAGTCAAAACGTAATTTTACTCTCCTCTATCACATTTGGGAGATTTTTAGCCAAAACGGAGAGGAAATTAAAAATGATTTTGAAAGAATCACAAAAGGAAGGAAATCACAAGAACTAGATAAATTAAGTGTAAAAGTTGGAGGCTATCCGCTTTTTATTGAGGAAGGAGCAAAAGTAGAGTCTGCTTTCTTGAATTGTAAGAAAGGCCCAATCTATATTGGAAAAGATACAGAAATTATGGAAGGGTCTATGGTAAGAGGTCCTTTTGCTATGTGTAATGATTCAGTTTTAAAAATGGGATCAAAAATTTATAGCAATACCACTTTAGGACCTTTCTGTAAAGTAGGAGGAGAGGTAAATAATGTTGTTTTTATGGGGTATAGCAATAAAGGACATGATGGTTTCTTAGGTAATTCAGTAATTGGAGAATGGTGCAATCTCGGTGCTGACAGCAATAATTCAAACCTTAAAAATAATTATGCAGAAGTAAAACTTTGGAATTATATAACACAGAAATTTGTTAATACTGGTTTGCAATTTTGTGGACTTATTATGGGTGACCATAGTAAATGCGGAATAAATAGTATGTTTAACACCGGAACAGTGGTAGGTGTATGTGCTAATATTTTTGGAGCGGGTTTCCCAAGAAATTTTATTCCTTCTTTTAGTTGGGGAGGGTCTGCTGGTTTTTCTACTTACAAAACTGAGAAAGCATTTGAAGTTGCTGAAATAGTGATGCAAAGAAGAAACAAAAGTTTTGATGAACAGGAAGAAAACATTCTATCCCATATTTTCGAACTAACTAAAACTTACAGAAAGGCCTAATCTTTGCCATTTCCTAAAAAAGAAATCCTTTGGCACACCCTTTGCAATAGTATATAAATAGCAAAATAAAGTATTACACTGACATATTGTCAAAACAAAAATTATGAACAAAGACGAATTAAGATTTAAACCCCTATCCCTATCAGAACTCATTGAAGAAGAATCGGATTTTTTCCCCCTTCTTAGCCAAGAAGATGAGGATAAAATAGATAAAGAAAAAACCCCAAAAACTTTGCCGATTCTACCACTTAGAAATACTGTTCTTTTTCCGGGGGTTATTATCCCGATTACTATTGGTAGAGATCGTTCTATCAAACTGGTAAAGGATACATATAAAGGCAATAGAACAATTGGTGTTTTGGCGCAAAAAGATCCAAATATTGAAACTCCCGAAAAAGAAGATTTGAACAAAATAGGAACGGTTGCACACATTCTTAAAATGTTAAGGATGCCTGATGGAAATATTACAGCAATTATTCAAGGTAGGAAAAGATTTGAGATAGAGGGATTTGTGCAAACAGAACCATATTTTAAAGCAAAAGTAAACCGTTTAGATGAGAAAAGACCAGAAAATAACGATAAAGAATTTGGTGCTTTGGTCGATTCTGTGAAGGATTTGGCACTGCAAATAATTGAGGAATCACCCAACATTCCAACAGAGGCAACAATGGCTATCAAAAATATTGAGAGCCCTTCTTTTGTTATCAATTTTGTAGCTTCCAATATGAATATTAGCTTAATTGAGAAACAAGGATTGCTAGAAGAGGTGGATTTAAAAATACGAGCCAATAATGCGTTAGGGTTTTTAACCAAAGAATTGCAGATGTTGGAGATGAAAAATGAGATTCAATCCAAAGTCCGCACAGATTTGGATAAACAACAAAGAGAATATTTTTTGCATCAGCAGATGAAGGCAATTCAAGAAGAGTTAGGCGGAGCAGGATCTGGGCAAGAAGTAGAGGAAATGCGTACAAGAGCAAAGGAGAAAAAGTGGAATAAAGAAGTAGCAGAATCTTTTGAAAAAGATTTGCAAAAACTGCAAAGAATGAATCCTGGAATGGCAGATTATTCTGTACATAGAAGCTACTTGGAACTGGTTCTAGATTTACCTTGGGATGAATTTTCAGAAGATAAATTCGATTTAAAAAAAGCAAGAAAAATATTAGACAGAGATCATTTCGGTTTAGAAAAAGTAAAGGAGAGAATCATTGAATTTTTAGCAGTTTTGAAACTAAAAGGAGATATGAAATCACCAATACTTTGCCTAAGTGGTCCTCCAGGAGTTGGCAAAACTTCCCTAGGAAAATCGGTAGCAGAGGCATTGGGTAGAAAATATGTTAGGGTTTCATTAGGCGGTTTGCGTGATGAGGCAGAAATAAGAGGGCACAGAAAAACCTATATTGGAGCAATGCCAGGAAGAATTATCAAATCTATCAAAAAGGCAGAAACTTCCAATCCTGTGTTTGTGCTTGATGAAATTGACAAAGTAACAAGAGATATGCATGGCGATCCATCCTCAGCCCTTTTAGAGGTACTCGATCCTGAACAAAACGAGAGTTTCCATGATAACTATTTGGAATTAGGATATGATTTATCTAAAGTGTTATTTATTGCAACTGCCAATTCCTTAAATACCATTCAACCAGCACTATTAGATAGAATGGAAATTATTGAAATGAGCGGTTATACGGTAGAAGAAAAAGTTTCTATCGCTAAAAAACACCTTCTTCCAAAACAACTAAAAGAACATGGACTTGGCAGTAAAGATTTGCAATTACCTAATAAAGTGTTAGAGAAAATAGTAGATGGATACACCAGAGAATCGGGCGTTAGAGGTTTGGAGAAAGTGATTAGTAAAGTAATCCGATTTGCTGCAAAATGTATTGCAATGGAACAAGAATACGAAACAAAAGTGAGCGTATCAGATTTAGAAAACATATTGGGCCCTATAAGATTTGATAGAGATCGACTTTTAAATAATGATGTGGCAGGTGTGGCAACTGGTTTGGCATGGACAAGAGTTGGAGGAGATATTCTTTTTATTGAATCGAGTTTAAGTAAAGGAAAGGGGAATTTGACCATTACTGGAAATCTGGGAAATGTGATGAAAGAATCTGCAACTATTGCTTTGGAATACTTAAAATCTCACGCAAAGGATTACAAAATTGATCATGATATTTTCCAAAAATGGAATGTACATATTCATGTGCCAGAAGGTGCTACTCCAAAAGATGGTCCTTCTGCTGGTATTACCATGTTCTCGGCTTTGGTTTCTGTTTTTACTAAGCAAAAAGTAAATAACAAATTAGCCATGACAGGTGAAATCACATTAAGAGGAAAAGTTCTTCCAGTTGGAGGTATAAAGGAGAAAATATTGGCTGCCAAACGTTCAGGAATTAAGAAAATTATTCTTTCTAAAGACAATAAAAAAGACATTGGAGAAATTAAGGCATCTTATTTGAAAGGATTAAAATTTCATTATGTGAGTAGTATGAAAGAAGTAACCGATATTGCGCTTAACTAATTCGTTAATTTGATAATGTGCAGATGAGCTAATTTATTATCAAATCAGCAAATTAGCACATTAATCTTTATCTTTGTAAAAAAAATGACAAAGTAAAAAAAATGACAAAGTAAAAAAAATGACAAATTCAGAAACAGTTCTTATCAACCAGTCTGTTGCTATTTTAATTGATGGCAACAATATTGAAATGAGCTTACATTCCTTAATGAATGATAAAATGGCCATGATTAATTTTGATGTACTTATTCCAAAATTATTAGATAACAGAGGGCTTAATCGTCTCATATATTTTAGAGAAGGAAAAAGTATTTCTTCCAAATTGGCCGATAGATTGCACGAGCATTATCATGGTTCAGTAGTGCCTTGCCACAAATCTGCCGATATTCCACTTACCATTAAAGCCACACAACTCGCCCAAAAGGTAGATACTATTATTATACTTTCAGGCGATTCAGATTATATTGAATTGATCCGTCACTTAAAAGGAGAAGGGGTAAGGGTAGAGGTGGCAGCAGTAGAAAAAACTACCGCGCCTATTGTAAGGGCAGAAGCAGATTATTTTATCCCAATAGATGGGGATGATGTATTTGTATATAATAAGCCCGCTGGAAAGCCGTTTAAAAAGCAACAAAAATCATAAATTGAAACGCGCATTCCTTTTTATTTTCCTGCTTTTTTTTACCACTAATATATTCTCCCAAATAGGAGGAGAAAACACTTTTGCTATTTTGGATTTTTCTACTTCCCCACGCACAGTTGCTATTGGAGGTGAGCTAATAGCAGTTTTTGATAATGATGTGGATATGGCTGCAAATAATCCTTCATTATTAAGTAAAAGAATGGATAATCAGATCTCCTTTAGTTTTGTAGATTATTTTTCTGACATTAATGCGGTTTCAGTAAATTATGCAAGAGAAAGTAAAAAGTTAGGCATGCTATTTTTTGGAGCAAAATCTCTGAATTATGGCAGCTTCACTAAAACAGATGAAACAGGAATTGAACTAGGAGAATTTACTGCCAATGAGCAAATCATCACAGCAGGAATTAGCAAGCTCTTAAATGATAAATTTACTATTGGGGTGAACCTTAATTTCATTAATTCTAACTTAGAAAATTATTCTTCTATTGCTTTGGCAAGCAATTTGGGCTTAACTTATTATAATAAGGAACGAAAGTTATGTGTTTCTGTTCTGGCGAAAGATTTTGGAAGACAATTAAAATCCTATGCAAATGAAAAAGAAATGTTGCCTTTTCAGTTGCAAATGGGCGTTTCCAAGAGGTTGGAACACTTGCCTTTTCGTTTCTCCATTGTAGCGCATCACCTTAATAAATTTGATATCAGCAACAATTATTTAGATCCATTAACTACCGATCCTATTTCTGGTGAAAAAGTAAAAAATGAAGAGACTTTTGGTAAAAAAGTTTTAAGACATTTTATTGTTGGTGGGGAATTAAATCCATTCCAAAAAAGTTTATTTATAAGAGGCGGATTTAATTTTCAAAGAAGGCAAGACATGATGGTTTCAACTCGCCCTGCTATGGTTGGATTTTCTTGGGGCTTGGGCTTTAGAATTTCCAAATTTCATTTGAATTATTCCAGAGCAACTTATCATTTGGCGGGCTCTATGAATATTTTTAGTTTTACTACTAACCTTTCTTCTTTTGGCTTTTAAAATGAGTGTTAAAATAAATATAGCTATTGACGGGCATTCTTCATGTGGAAAAAGCACTATTGCAAAGGCAATTGCTGTAAAATTCGGAATGCGTTATATAGATACAGGATCAATGTATCGGGCAATTACCCTTTATTGTATCGAAAATGAAATCGTAAAAAATGGAGAAGTAAATAAGGAAAAACTTCTTATTCATTTGAATAAAATACAAGTTTCCTTTCATTTTAATACAGAAACAGGAGAATCAGATACTATATTGAATGGAAAAAATGTAGAATCAGCAATAAGGAAACATGAGGTGTCCTCTTTTGTAAGTATTGTTAGTCAAATAAAACAGCTAAGAGATAAATTGGTGGTATTGCAAAGGGAAATAGGAAGAAAGAAAGGAGTGGTGATGGACGGAAGAGATATAGGGACCAAAGTTTTTCCATCTGCTGAATTGAAGTTTTTTATTACGGCAAAAGCAGAAATAAGAGCACAGAGGCGATTTGATGAAATGAAAAAAACAGGGGTTAGTTTTCAGGAAGTTTTAGATAATTTAAAGCAAAGAGATGAAGCTGATAGCAGTAGAGAAATAAATCCTTTAAGAGTTGCAAAAGATGCTATTGTAATTGATAATTCTGACAAAACAGAGAAAGAGCAGAATATTTTTATTTTAGACATTGTAAAAAAGAAAATCGTAAATAACTAATGAAAGTTACCATTGATAAATATTCCGGTTTTTGTTTTGGAGTAGTTTATGCTATTGAAATGGCAGAAGCGGAACTTTCTAAAACAGGAAAATTATATTGTTTGGGCGATATTGTGCATAATAATATGGAGGTAGACAGATTAAATGATATGGGATTAGAAATTATCAATCATCAGGATTTAGATGAGTTGAAAGATTGCAAAGTGCTAATAAGGGCGCATGGCGAACCACCAGAAACATACCATACTGCCATCAAAAATAATATTCAACTGCTGGATGCTTCTTGTCCTGTTGTACTAAAATTGCAATATAATATTAAAGAAGGGTATGAGGAAATTAATAAAATAGATGGTCAAATTATTATTTTTGGAAAAGAAGGACATGCAGAGGTGCAAGGACTCTTAGGGCAAACAGACGGTAAAGCAATTATTGTTGCCTCTGCAGATGATTTAGATAAGGTAGATTTTTCTTCTCCTATCTATATGTATTCACAAACTACAAAAAGTCCTAAAGCTTTTGCCGATTTACAGCAGGAGATTAGAGAAAGAAAACAAATCTTTGGCAATACTGATTCTGTGAAGTTTATTGTGAACGATACACTTTGTAGACAAGTTTCAGGGAGAGAGTCACAACTAAAAGAATTTGCAAAGGAGAATGATGTAATTGTATTTGTAAGTGGTAAAAAGAGTTCAAATGGCAAAATGTTGTTCCAATCTTGTCTTAAAGAAAATCCAAGATCTTACTTTATTTCGGATGAAAATGAAATAAAAATTGATTGGTTCTCAGAAGATTCTACTGTTGGAATTTGTGGTGCTACTTCAACTCCTAGATGGCTAATGGAAAATATTGCCGAAAAGATCACCAGTATTTAAGTCATACGAATCTTCTTTTTAAAAACATTTTTCTTTTTGTATATAAATTGTATCTTTGCACGCCTTTTTTAATGTGGTATTAAGGGTTAAAAAGGTAGGAGAATA
>CAJWUS010000034.1 GCA_913047525.1 uncultured Flavobacteriales bacterium
AGCACTTATTATCATAATTATTACCTCTACCATAACAGCGGGAAGTGGGAACTCTTTCCTTGGGATATGGATAAAACCCTTTCCTATTATGATTGGATGCCCTATCAGTACCACCGAACTTCAAGTGAGTGGGAATCAGACAATCCACTAATTGAAAGGGGTTTTTTGAACCGTCAAATATTTGTTGATATCAAAAATAGAATAGATGAATTATCTAAAACTTCCATTTCGCCAAATGCAATTCTTCCAATTATTACCTCATTGGAAGGGTTGCTTGAAGGTTCAGTGGAAAAAGATAGTACAGACCAAATAAATGGTATAAGTCAGTGGCAAGATTTTTTAGACAAAGA
This sequence comes from uncultured Flavobacteriales bacterium, assembly GCA_913047525.1. Next base: position 351 of record CAJWUS010000034.1, read on the forward strand.
ACGAAAATTTTTTAAAAGTAGGCATAAAAAACTACAAGAGCAATTTGCCACTTGGCCAAGTACTTTTTCAGTAAAAAAGATTAAGAAAAAAGTGTGTGAGGAAATTTTTTTTGAATGGGGCTCTTCTAAAAGCCCTAGAGGAGAATCAATTAGTTATATCCTTTCAATTAGTTCTGATTTTTTATTTCATGACACAACAGCGTTAATTACAAAAACTACAAGTGACACTACTTTTTTGTTTACAGAAAAACTCCCTGCAGGAAAATATTATTGGAAAGTTACTGCAACTGATGGTGAATTTTTTGTAGATGGATTTAACTCGAAAAATGTTTTGGTAAAAGTAAATTGTTCTTATTTGCCGGCAAATATTTCTAAAAACAAAACGCTCACAATAAGCAATAGTCCATATATAATAAACCACGCTATTACCATTGAAAAAGGCGCAACTCTCAATATTGAAAATGGGGTTGAAATTAGACTAGATACTGGCGTAAATATTCTTGTTCATGGCAATCTATTTGTAAATGGAACAAAAAATATGCCTGTTATTTTTTGCCCTAAGCAAAAAGCAAAAGAGTGGGGGTATTTCTACTTTTTTAATACCCTTGGCGTGTTTGATTTTACCAATATTATTGAGGGAAAAATAAATGCAAAATATTCTAATTTGAGTATTAGAAACTCATCCATTAATATCAAGAAAAAACGCCTTGTATTTGGCATTAATCGTAACCCTATTATTTGGACGCATCACGGTTCTTTCTTGCTTGAAAATTCAATTATTGATGGAAAAGGAACTGGGGAAGGAATCAATACAAATTTCTCCAAATCCATTGTAAGAAATTCTACTTTTATTAATCTTCCAGATGCCATAGAATTCATTTGTGTAGATGAAGGTTTAATCGAAAATTGTATGATAAAAGCCTCCCCAGATGATGCTATTGACATGAACGCTTGTCATAATATAGTTGTTAGAAATAATAGAATAATAAATAATAGCGACAAAGGTATATCTATAGGCAAGGAACAATACGGCCAATCTTCCAATATCTTGATTGAAAAAAACATAATTATCGGTAATAAAATTGGGGTTGCAATAAAAGATAGTTCTTTTGCCGTATTAAAAAACAATCTTTTTTATAACAATCATACTGCGATTTCGATTTACAGAAAAGATCCTGAATCCGTTGGTGGTTTTGCTGAAATTAGCGAAAACACTTTCTATAAAAATAGTTCTTCTTTTAGTGTAGACGATTTCTCAAAACCAACTTTTTTAACAAATTTTTCTGATGGAGTGTTGCCTTTTGGGAAAACAAAAGTTCGTAATAACTTAGCTGATAGCATTCTAAATATAATTGAATATTAACTCATGAAAAATATTTTTCTTTTTGGTGTTTGTCTGCTTTTGTTTGCTTGCGGCAATCAAAGTGTTGATTTGGAATTAAAGGAAATTCGACTGATAAAAAGAGGTGGGGAGTGTAAAATTATTGAATCCCTAAATGATTTAAAAAATGAAAAAGACACTTCTTATCGGTTAGAAGTTAAATATCTCTTTAACAAAAAAGCTATTAAGAGTTTAGTCTCTGGACTATTGCAAATAGACAATACTGCTTTTTTTAAACTGTATTTGAATGATAAATTAGTATTGGACAAAAGTTCTGCTTTCTTTTTGGACACCTTGATTTCCGCCAAAAAAGATTCTTTCCTTTATGCAGATAATCTTTATGCTAATTATTTCTTGCACTCAACTGCATTACAAAAAAGTATAAAATCTGGAAATAATTTACTTTTAATTAAATTTACAAACCCCAAATATTGTAAGCTAAAACACAATCAAACTCGTTTGCTTTTGCCAAAAAACAATGCTAATTACCCTAGTAAAAAACCAATAAAAAAAATAACCCCATCTAAACTTCCTTGGATTTCTGTTAATGCTAATTCCGGAATAAAAGACGATCCTAAAAGTTATGCAAAATTACTGATAAAAAATGGTGCGCCCCTTCTTCAAGAAAATATTAAAATTGAAATTAGAGGAAATACTTCTCAAAGCTTTAAGAAAAAGTCGTTTAGTTTTTTGTTTGTGGATGAAAATAACACCCTGAAAAAAGTAGGGCTACTTGGGTTACCTGCTCATGAACATTGGATTTTGTACGGTCCTTATGCTGATAAAAGTTTGATGCGCAATATGCTTGCTTATCGATTATTTAAAAAAATGGGGCATTACGCTCCTAGAACCAAATTTTGCGAATTGAGCATAAACGGATTTTATCAAGGCCTTTATGTTTTATGCGAAAAAATCAGGGTTGACTCTAGTCGTTTGGATTTAAAAAATGGGTATTTAATAAAGCTTGATAGGCCAACAAATAAGTTTTTTCAATCAAATATATCTAATAGGAAAGCGTCAAAACCCGTTTTTGAAATTGTTCATCCAAATAATTCTGCTTTAGGTTTTTCGGAGAGAGTCCAAATTCAATCTTTTGTGCATTTATTTGAAGAAAGCTTGTTTTTAAGTGATGAAAATTGTTTGGATATTTTTGAAATCATTGACATGACCTCTTTTGTTGATTTTTTAATCATTAATGAATTTTGTAAAAATATTGACGCTTATCGATTGAGTACTTATTTTCAAATCTCGGAGGAAAAGAAACTAAAAATGGGACCCATTTGGGATTTCAACTTTTCCTTTGGGCTTACCGATTATTTGAATGGATACAAATCTTCTGGCTTTGTATATAGTAGCATGGAGGAAATTCCTTTTTGGTGGGAAAAATTAAATCAAAACAAGTTTTTTAACTCTGCTCTTACAAAAAGGTGGAAACAATTAAGAAGCTCAATCCTAAGCGATGAAGTCGTGATGGAAATGGTAGAAAAATTTGATAGAGAATTAGAAATTGCTCAAGAAAATAATTTTGACAAATGGTCTTTATTAGGGCAAAAGGAAGTTTGGCCAAATTATTATATAGGCGATACACATCAGGATGAAGTAACCTATTTACAAAGATGGATTTCTGAAAGAGCGAAATGGCTTGATAAGCAATGGAAAAATTAGTTTTTCTTCTTTATGCAAACCCCAACAGATATAATTTCTTCTAAAGATTTAATCGCTGGTAATTCTCCATAACGCATAGCCTGCTCTATTTCTATTTTATATTCTTCGTTCGTCTCAAAAAGTATGGAGTCATTATAAATTTTTGTAAAATCCAAAATATCACCCACACCCCGTCCTTTCCATTTTCCAGTTTTATCTGCCAAAACACATTCTATTGTATCAGTTGTTGTTTGCCCTAAAGGGTTTGTGTTATGAAGAAATACAAAAAGGTTTTGAAAAGGATATGAGATGGTGTGTCTTATATTTATTTCTGAATAAAAAATATTTGTTGTATCAGAAATATTAAACTGAAAAACTATTATACTATCGGCATGCCATCCGTCTTTAATTTCTTTGTCTGCCTTAAAAAAGAAATTATTGGTACAGGAGAGCAAACTAAAAACTACTAAAACAAAAACTACTTGCCTCATTGTTTTTTATTTCTTTTATATCTAAACTTTCGTTTTTTGTTTTTTGTTTTCTTGTTTTTATTGTCAAATCGGTTAATATTGTCTTGTCCGATAACATTTTCGAAATCGTGAGTTTTTACTTTTTGCTCTATTATAAAGTCTTCCAGTTTTTCAGGAAGAGTTCCTTCTTCATTTAGTTTTATTATTGTTTTTACTCTATCAAGTGTTAGTTCAATCGCTGAATAAGGATTGCCAACATAGGTGTACCACAATTTCTTTTTAAAAATGTCCATTTTCAAAAACCTGGCTTTATCTTTTTTTGTGTTCAGTATTGTTTTTGTTTTTGGAAAATCTTCTAATGCATCTAAATATCCATCTAACTCAAAGTTTAAACAACATTTTAATCTGCCACATTGGCCCGATATTTTTTGAGGACTTATAGATAATTGCTGATATCTTACGGCAGAGGTGGAAACAGATGGGAATTCAGTCATCCAGGTTGAGCAACAAAGTTCCCCTCCACAGATTCCAATCCCTCCTAATTTTGCTGCTTCTTGTCTTGCGCCAATCTGACGCATTTCAATTCTTACCATGAACTTTCTGGAAAAAGATTTTATTAATTCTCTGAAATCTACTCTTTTTTCTGCTGTATAATAAAAGGTTGCTTTGGTGTTATCTCCTTGATACTCTACATTGCTGAGTTTCATTTGTAATTTATGCTCTATTACCAAAAGCTTTGCTTTCTCTAAAGTGTCTTTTTCATGTGAAATCGCTTTTTCCCATTTTGTAATATCTGTTGGTTTCGCTATTCGGTATATTTTTTTTGGTCTTTCTTTTTCAAAATCTCTCTTCTTCCTTTTCATTTGCAGCATCACCAACTCGCCTGTAAGGGAAACTACTCCAACATCATGGCCTGGCGACCCCTCCACTGCTACTATATCTCCTTTTTTAAAGGGGATGCCATCCGGGTTGATAAAAAATTCCTTTCTATCTTGCTTAAACCTTACTTCCACAGAGCCGTCCTCCTTCTTGTTTAATGTACTTATTCCTTCCAGCCAATTAAAAACAGAAGAGTTACTACACCCTCTTGCCAGGGAAGTTTCACATGTATTACAATTGCTGCAACCGCTCATTTCTTTAATTTAAATTTTAGTTTGCTAATTTACGCTTTACTTTTAAAAGTCGTGTCATTTGAAGGGATAGCTCATAAAAAAGAATTTTTGGATTGGCATTTCTTTCAATATTTTTAATTGCTTTCTCTGTTTTTTTAAAAATAGAAACGCTATTTTCTCCATGAATAAATGGAGCAAAATTTCTTACAAATATTGTTTCCTCTTTATCTGTTTTTAGTAGGCTCTCGTTTAAGGTGTTTACAAGGAGACCCTCTCTGATAAGTTTTAAAGAATATTGTAAAAATTCTTTTTGATTTTCTCTTCCTCTTTTTGCAACTTCATCCGTCCATTTTGCCAATTCTTTTAGGTTTGCTTTATAGCAAATTTGCATCCATCTCTGGAATTCTTTTAAGTGTGTTTCCTCTTTTATTTCTGTTTGACTTAATTGTAGTGCTGTATTGAGGTTTCCGTTAGCAAGCCTTGCTATTTTCAAAGATTTTTCAGCTAAAAGGCCTTTTTTTTGTTCTATATAGTTTGTGATGTTTTCTATTTTAAACGGTTTGGTTTTTACCATTTGCATCCTTGATGTTATGGTAGGAAGTAGCTTTTCAAAATCTCCTGTAACCATAAAAAAGAATGTTCCTTTTGGGGGCTCTTCAATTAGCTTTAATAGTTTGTTAGCTGTAACATGGTTCATTTTTTCTGGCATCCAAATTAGAATAACTCTAAAAGCCGATTCATAATTTTTTAGTGTAACTTTTTTTTGTAATTGCTCGGCCTCATGCTTGTAAATTGCCCCTTGTTTGTTTTCTGCTCCAAGATGTTGATACCATTGTGTTAGGGATAAATAAGGATTTTCTAACGCTATTTCTCTCCACTGAGAAATAAAGTTATCACTCAAAGGATTTTTAATATTGTTTATTTTAAGCACTGGGAAAATAATATGCAAATCTGGATGAGAAAGAGAATTATACATCAGGCAAGAGTGACAGATATTGCAGGAATCCGTTTTCCTCCTTTTCTCACAATTCAAATATTGCGCAAAGGCCAGTGCAAGAGCCAGCTTTGCATTGCCCGAATTTCCTAAAAATAGTTGTGCATGAGCAACCCTGTTATTGGCAACTACCTTGATTAGATTTTGTTTTACAGCTGTATTTCCTGGTATTTCTGCAAAAAGCATTATTTATTGTTTTGTGTCAAAAGTAAGAATTTTGATCTGTTTATTTGGTTTTATTTTATTTTTGCAGAATGGAAAAACTTACTGCCGTTTCTTTTAAAGGGAAACGAGTTTTAATTCGTGTTGACTTTAATGTTCCTCTAGATGATGATTTCAAAATTACGGATAATAGTAGAATATTGGCAGCTATTCCTACTATAAAAATGGTAATTGCTGGAGGTGGAAAAGTAATCCTAATGTCGCATTTGGGAAGGCCAAAAAATGATCCGGAAAACTGTTTTTCACTTAAATATCTTGTTAATCATTTATCAAAAGTTTTAGAAGTTGATGTAGCTTTTGCCAATAATTGTATTGGGGAAACAGCAGAAACTGCCACAAATAATTTGGAGGAAGGTGGTGTTTTACTCTTGGAAAATTTACGCTTTCATCCGGAAGAGAAAATGGGAGATCTCTCCTTTGCAAAGCAGTTGGCTAGTTTAGCTGATATTTATATCAATGATGCTTTTGGAACGGCACATAGGGCGCATGCTTCAACAACTGTTATTGCTCAATTTTTTACAGAGAGTAAATATTTTGGCTTGCTTTTAGAAAAGGAAATTGCTAATTTGAAAGTTATTTTGGAAAATCCTCAAAAGCCATTTACGGCCATTATTGGTGGAGCAAAAATTACAGGGAAAATTGATGTTATCATGGCACTACTCGACAAAGTAGATAATCTGATAATTGGGGGTGGAATGGCTTATACTTTTGCTAAAGCAATGGGGGGAAATATTGGGAATTCTTTGGTAGAAGAAGAAAAAAATTCTTTGGCGAAACAACTTATTGAATTAGCTAAAAGCAAAGAGGTGACGTTATGTCTGCCAAGTGATTCGGTAAATGCCAATAAATTTGATAATAGTGCCGAAACCAATACTTCTGAAATCATAAATATTCCTGATGGATTTATTGGTTTGGATATTGGAAAAGATAGTATTGCCACGTTTTCTGAAATGATTGAAAGCTCAAAAACAATAATTTGGAATGGTCCAATGGGTGTTTTTGAAATGGAAAATTTTGAAAAAGGGACAAGAGAAATTGCTAATGCTATTTGCAAGGCCACTGAAACGGGCGCTTACTCTTTAATTGGAGGAGGTGATTCTGTTGCTGCAATCAAACAATTTGGCTTGGCAAAAAAAGTGAGTTATATCTCAACAGGCGGTGGAGCAATGCTAGCATACTTGGAGGGGAAACCCTTGCCAGGAGTTGATGCTATTCTTTCTTAATCTTTTCTTTAATCTCCTCTTTTACTTGCTTTGTTTTCTCTTGAAAATCTTCTAATATCCCTTTGTGTGTTTCAATATGCGGACTAATTAATTCTATTAAGTTCGTTATTGGCTTGTGAAGTTGCGCGCTTTGTTTAGTATCTTGTGGAATGATCTCAAATTTTGATTCAATCATTAGTAAAAAACTAATTATTAATGCTAATTTCAGCATGCCAAATATTCCTCCTAATATCCTACTTAAAAATCCCAGTGCAATGGCTTTTGTCAATTTATCTGTTAAATACCCTAATAATTTAATGGCTAATAAAACAGAAATAAACAGAATAGCAAATGCCAATAGGGGCTTGAATTGCTCATAATCATTAAATATTCCACTAAGGTATGGCTCTAATAGGTTTGAAAAATTAAGGGCGATATAAATTCCTACTACTAATGAAAGTAGGCCTGTTATTTCTTTAATCAAGCCATTAGAAAATCCTTTTATCAATCCGTAAAGCAAGGGAACGGCTATTGCAATATCTAAATAATTCATGGTGTAAAGATATTAAATAATCTATTTTTGCGCTTATGGAAAAGCTGAATAATAAATGGGATACTTTACTTTTAAAGTTACAAAAAGATATAGCAGAAGACATAGACCTTAAAGGAGTTCTTTTCTTGATTGGGGTGCAAGAGCTACAAATGGGGATTAAAGAATTTAGCAAAGAAGAAAAGCAAGACATCCTGCACCTTGCGGTGTGCAAACTGCTTACGCCTTATGGTTATTTTAAATTTGAGAAAGTGGATGAAGATGGTTGGCCACACTGGATAGAATTAAAAGCCATTAAAAATCTTAGTGGAAAACAGCAGGATTTGCTAATAAAAGAAGCTATTCTCACTTATTTCTCTTAATCGATTTCGACTGTTTTGCTAACGGTTTTGTGTTTTAGTAAACGGATTACATTACTTCCTGTAAGTTCGTTAGTTCCAACCCACTTGCTCACATCAATATTTAAAATTGCTTCATGTTCAAATATATGCTCTGTTTTTCCGCTTGCATCTGTCCATTGTTCATCAGAAATAATTGAAGGAGACCCCGCTTGACTAATCTGTCCGTCCTGATGCAGCTTTACTCTTGCGTCTTTAACAACATCTCCATTGACATCAATAACTGTAATACTTGCCATGGTGTCAGCATCTTTTTTGCAAGCGCTAAGCGTGCACATAAAAGCGATAATCCCTCCAAGAAATAAAAATTTAAAAAAATTGTTTTTCATAATTGTTTTAATTATTGCTTTCTTTGTAATTGAAAAAGCAAATATATATAAATTATTTAGATGTTAGAAAAGGTAAAGGATTTACTGCATGAGGTTGAAAATTTTACTCCCAAATCAGAAAAAGAAGTAGAAGAGTTTCGTTTGGATTTTTTGGGGAAAAAGGGTTGTTTAAGTGAGTTGTTTGCTGCTTTTAAAGATGCCCCAAATGAAAGCAAAAAAGCATTTGGAAAGGCAATAAACACCTTAAAGCAAAATGCGCAAGCAAAAGTTGAGGCCTACAAGGGTAGCTTTGAAACAGAAGAAAAGGGAGAAGGGATAGATTTAAGCCGCCCTGTTTCCTTGGACAATTTAGGAAGTAGACATCCTATTTCTCTAATCCGAAATGAAATTGTAGATATTTTTAATCGCATTGGTTTCACTATTTCTGAAGGGCCTGAAATTGAAGACGATTGGCATAATTTTTCTGCTCTTAATACTCCTAAAGAACATCCTGCGAGAGATATGCAGGATACTTTTTTTATTCAAACTAATCCAGATATTTTATTAAGGTCTCATACTTCTACTGTTCAAGTGAGATATATGAACGAAAACAAACCTCCAATACGAACAATATCTCCAGGTAGGGTATATAGAAATGAGGCTATTTCGGCTCGTGCTCATTGTCTTTTTCATCAGGTGGAGGGCTTGTATGTTGATGAAAATGTAAGTTTTGCTGATTTAAAACAATGTCTTCTTTATTTTGCAAAAGAAATGTTTGGAGAAAAAACAAAAATTAGATTACGCCCATCTTATTTTCCTTTTACAGAACCTTCTGCTGAAGTAGATGTAAGTTGTAATATTTGTAGTGGAAAGGGTTGCAATGTCTGTAAAAACACTGGTTATTTGGAAATCTTAGGTTGTGGTATGGCTGACCCGAATGTATTGGAAAATTGTGGTATTGACTCTAAAAAATACAGTGGTTTTGCTTTTGGAATGGGAATTGAAAGAATTGCTATGCTAAAATACGGGGTAAATGACTTACGCCTGTTTTTTGAAAATGACGTTCGTTTCTTAAAACAATTTTCTTCTTTATAGCTTTATTCTATAATTATTCTTTTCTCTACTGTTCCATCATCATATTTATAGAAAAGGGGTGTATTCTTTTTTCGTTTAGATTTTCTTCCAAGGATATCAGTAATTCTATTAAGCTTACGATCTGAATTCATTTCTTCAATTGAGGAAACAATAATAGAAACAGATAAACTTACTGTATCCCCAACACAACCATTTACATCTGTTTCTAGAACATAAATAATATCTTGACCTGCTGAATTCCATATCACATCTATCGTGTTTGTGCCTAATCCTGATTGTATACTACCGCTATTCATCCACCAATTATATGTTGAACCAAAGCTCTGTGTTACGGAATAAGTTTCTGTTTGAAATTGTGTAGTATTAATTGAGCCAGTAATAGCAGAAGTATTTACTGCATTAAAGAGTTCAAAAGGAGGGTTAGATACTCCTTGACAGCCATTAGAATCAGTAACATTTACATAATAAACACCTAATGAATCAACAGTTATTTGTTGTGTAGTTGCTCCTGTATTCCAATTAAAGCTAGCAAAATTACCTGCATCTAATATTACTTGACCATTTGGCTGACATAAAGAGTCATTTCCAGGAGTATTAATGGTAAAATAAAATTGTCCTGTTGCAGAAGCAATTGTTACAGTATTAGATATTGCTGTACATCCTGTAGGATAAGTAACCGTTACAAAATAGTTTCCTGCATTATTTACAACTATAACTTGACTAGTGCTGTTATTACTCCATAAATATGAAGAATATCCTGAACCTGCATCTATAGTAACCGACCCATTACAAAGAGAATAACCAGTTGTACTTAAAGATATTGATTGAGGAGATATGTTTACAGTAGTTGTATCTGAAATTCCTGTACAGCCGTTTCCATCAATTACGGCTAAAGCATAATTACCGGTTAATGTTGTAGCTATTGAAGAGGAAGTAGCGCCAGTACTCCAATTGTATTGACTAAAACCAGCTGGTCCATTTATGAAAACAGTATCTCCTTGACAAATAAATACAGAATCAGGAGTTGATAAAGTTATTG
>CAJWUS010000035.1 GCA_913047525.1 uncultured Flavobacteriales bacterium
TACTTCATTATAGATTTGTTTTGATTTTAATAGTGTTATTGCATTTACTCTTGTTAAAAACTCATAGGAGTTAGAAGTAAAATCAATAAGTTGATCTATGGCAATAACAGAATCCTTGCTTACTCCATAATCAATAAATAAACCTAATTTAGCAATGCTTAATTTCCTTCCATAATCATTTTCTCCATTTGTATTGCGTTCCATATCCTGATTCAAGAAATCTGGATTATGTGCTACTAATTTTTTATAAGAAATAGTTTTGTTTCTGTAGGATAAATCGTCTAATGTTTTTACAAAAAAGTCAATAGTTTTCTCGTCTACTTCTAATTTATTGAGTAAAGCATTCTTTACTTTTAAATCATTTTGATTTCTATGCTTTTCGGTAAAATTTGCAATTAGAGATTCTGCATCCTCTTTTTCCAGCTGACTAATTGCTTCCGTTTTTAGCAAATAAAATTCCTCCGCATTAAAAACTTCAAATAACAATCCTTTCTTTTTAGAGTAAGAAATTTCTCTTAAGGCCACAAGCGCATCATATCTGTCCAAAATATTCTTAGCACTTATTACTTGTGCTTTCAGCATGCTGAATGATTTTTTGAAAGTAATATTTTTTAAAATTTTATTATCAGGATCAAATAAAACAAAATCAACTTTCTTGCCCCTAGGAATTTTTATTTTCACTTCTTCTTGCTTGCTTTCAATTATCACGTCTTTGCTAATGGAAGTGCTATCCGTAAAATGAATTTCGAAAATGATTGGCATTTTAAATAAGCGAACAAGTTCAGTAGTATCATGCACTTGATCCACTATAAAAGTTACTTCCTGCTTAATTCTTTTGTAGCTTACTTCATAATTTGGTTCGCCACCTTTATAAACCCATTGTTCCCAAAACCAATCCAATGAAAGGCCAAGTGATTCATGAAAAGCGATTAATAAATCTTCTGAATCTACATTTTCATAGGCATGTTTTTCCAAATAATGCTTGATAGCTTTTTGGTATTCCTCCTCACCAACCACATATTTTAGCATATCCAAAACCATGGCGCCTTTCGGGTATTTTCGCACTCCGCCAGCAAAAGAACAAGCGACAGGATTGTCATTTTTCAGGGCTTCTTTTAAGGTTTTATCTTTTGCTTTTCTTCTGGTATTATCAAAATAATTTTTACCGAAAAATTCTTTTTCTACCATATAACCATAGTAAGTTGCGAAACTCTCTTGTAGCCAATGGTGTGAGGAAGTTCTAGAAGTGATACAATCTCCAAACCACTGATGTGCCAATTCATGGGCGTTTACATACACATAATTGATGTCGTTAAAACTTACAGAATCTACAAAATAAAAATCACCAAACAAAGTAGCGGTGGTGTTTTCCATAGCGCCATACATAAAATCTTGAACAGGAATTTGAGCATAGCTTTCCCAAGGATAAGGCACATCAATTTCCCTTTCCAAATAGTCAAACATTTCTTTGCTGAGACGATAAGCAGAATGGACTCTACTTTTCCAATCGGGATAATAATACAAATTAAGGGGCGTGCCACTTTCTGCTGTTTTTTCTAAAATATCATATTCCCCAATTCCTAGCATTATCAAATAGGAAGGATGAGGATTTGTTATTTTATAATGCCATTTTGTTAAATCTCCTTCTTCTGTTTTATCAATCAAATTGCCATTGGATAATACTTTGTAATCTTGGTCAAAATGAACAATAAGTTCTGTAATAAGTTTGTCGTTCATTTCGTCATAATGCGGAATCCAATACCTATTGTCAATGCCTTGCCCTTGTGTCCAGATTTGTTTTCGGCTTAAATCTTGCTCATCATTCCATCCAATAAAATAAATTCCTTTTCTGGGGAAGCAATAGTAATCAATAGTTACAGTATAGCTATTTTCCCAACTTAAAGATTTTGTAAAAAACAGGGTGATTCCTTTTTTATTCTGAGAAAACTTAATTTCTTTTTCATCCATCAAAATATGATGAATGATAATGTTAGGGGCATCCAAATAAAGAGAATCTACTCTTGATAGTAAAGGTGTAAAAGTGAGCGCTACATTACCAATTACTTTTCCAATTTTTGGTTCAAAGCTCACATCTAAAAGTAAATGTTGCATATCCACATTATGCTCTCTTGGCGTGAGTTTATCGTCTTTTACATAAGTTCGATTTTGGCTAAAAACAAATAGTGTAAAAAGACAAAAAGTTAAAAGAAAGAATTTATTCTTCATAGGCCACAACATCTTTTATTTGCTCAGGAAACCTTTGTTTTAAAAGCCCTTCAAGACCTTGTTTTAGCGTTAAAGATGAGGATGGGCAACCACTGCATGCTCCTTTCAAAACAACAGAAACTACTCCATTTTCAAACGACCTTAAAGAAATGAAACCTCCATCTGATTCCACAGCTGGCCGAATATATTCATCCAAAATGTCCGCTATTTTTTGCTCCATTTCTGAAAAATTCAGTGTTTCTTGCTCTGTCTTTTTTTCTACTTCTTTTATGGTTTTCAGTTCCTTAACAGCCACTCCTTCTTTGTTCAAAAAATCAGCAATAAAAATGCGGAGTTGCATGGCAATATCATCCCATTTAACATCTGCATTTTTAGTGATGGCAATAAAATTACCACTTATAAAAAGACCTTTAACAAATGGAAAATTAAAAATCGCAGCAGCAAGTGGTATTTTCTTTGCATCTTCCACAGTTAGAATTTCCATGTTTTCAGCAATTAAGATTCTGTTGGAAACAAATTTCATCACGGCAGGGTTTGGCGTACTTTCGGCATATATATTATAATTCATTCTTTTCATTTTAGCAAATTTACATATTATCCAATTATTTTTTGGGTTAAGTCCAAATATTAGCTTCTTTAAGTTTGATTTCTTCTTGAAAGAAAAATCGAGCGCTTTTTTCAAATGCCTTGGTGTAGTTAGAAACAAAAAATTCGTATTTAGGTTTAAACTGATTATTTAGTAGGGTTTTATTTTTAAGCTCGGAAGCAATATGCTCGGTAACAATATTTGTAGAATTAATAACACTTATTTCCCCTTTATAGTAATCTCTAATTTCTTTGTAAATAAGTGGATAATGTGTGCAAGCCAATATTAACTGGTCAATATTTTGCAATTCTTTATTAGATAAATATTTTGCAATAATCTTTTTGCGGATGTCTCCGTCTATAAATTTTTCTTCAATCATAGGTGCCAAAAGAGGTGTCGCCAGTGCAGTGACTATTACTTTGGGACATTTTGCATTTATTTTACTTTTATAAATATTTGAACTAATGGTAGCTTTTGTTCCGATTACACCAACTTTACACGAATTACAACTATTGGATACTTTTTCTATTACTGGGTCAATTACATTAAAAATAGGAATATTTTTTACTGTATTTTTTATAATTTCAAAAGCAACTGATGAGGCGCTATTACAAGCTATTACAATACATTTGCATTTTTTTTCAAGAAGAAATAGTGCAATTTTTTTACTGAAATTTTGAATGGCTTCATCAGATTTTTCACCATAAGGCAAATGCTCTGTATCTCCGAAATAAATAATAGATTCATTGGGGAGTTTCTCCTTCAAAGCATGGGCAACAGTAAGCCCGCCAATTCCAGAATCGAATATGCCAATTGGTAAATTTTGCATTTGCTAAAAGTAAAAAAAAGCATCTAAAAAAGATGCTTTAAATTTTAGATTTTGTCTTTGCTTAAAGCCCTAATTTCTTTTTAACAAGCGACATCACATTTTCATTTTCATCTGCATAAAGAATACTTCCCATACTTGAATCAAAAATATAAGTGAATTTCCCTTTTTTGGCAACATCTTCAATGGCAGTTCTTGCTTTTGCTAAAATCGGTTCTAATAGTTCTTGTTCTTTTTTCTGCAATGCATTTTGTGCGTTTTGCTGGAAAGATTGAATTCTTTGTTCCAAATTCGTGATTTCTGCAATTTTATCTTGCTTTACTAAATCGGTATAAGTGGCTTCGTTTGCCTGATAATCCTGAACAGATGCTTGGTATTCCGCTTGCATTGCACCAAGTTGAGATTCTAAGCTTTTGGCAAAAGTTTGCAATTCTCCTTCTGCTGTTTTCTTCTCCGGCATTAAGGATAATAATTCGCTAGAATCGATATATCCAAATTTGTTTTGCGCAAAAGTGCTAAAGCTTAAAAGTGCTAAAAAGCTTAAGATTATGATTTTTTTTGTCTTCATCTTTTGTTTTTGTATTAGTTATTAGTTTTTATTTTCCTATGTAGCCCATATTTTTTAATATTTTATCGCTTTTATCTAAGTTTGGATTTGAATAGAGCATTATCAAATCACTTGAACTATCAAAAATTACAGCATATTTGCTGTTGGCTGCCAATTGCTGAATGGCATCATATACTTTATCTTGCAGAGGCTTTATTAACTCTTGTCTTTTTCCGTATAAATCGCCATCAGGACCAAATCGTTTCTTTTGTAAATCTTTTGCCGATTTTTCTTTTGCAATAATTGCATTCTCTCTTTTGGTTTTCATCTCATCCGTAAGTAATACTTCCTGAGTTTGATAATCTCTATACATCTTATCGACCTCCGCATAAATGGCTTCAATTTCCTGTTGCCATTGCTTGGATATTTCATCTAATTTATCTTGTGCCTGATTAAATTCTGGGATATTATTCAAGATATAATCGGTATCTACATAAGCAAATTTTTGAGCTTGTATAGTTGAAACTGCTAAAAAGCTAACTGCTAAAATTAAAAGTATTCTTTTCATAGTCTAAATTTTTAGGGTCACAAATATACAAATTAAAACTGTTGCCCAATTGAAAAATGAAACTGTCCGCCATTAGCATCCGGATTGCCAGGAATATCATCATATCCCCAACCATAATCCAAGCCCATAAGTCCAAACATAGGCAGCATAATCCTTACTCCAAAACCTGCCGAACGCTTAACCTGAAACGGATTAAAAGAGTCGAAATTGTCCCAGGCGTTTCCGCTTTCCAAAAATCCTAAAATATATACCGTTGATGTAGGATTTAAACTAATGGCATACCTTAGCTCAGCTGTGTATTTATTATAAATTGTTCCGCCATTAGTTGCTGATAAAGAGTTATTAGAATATCCTCTTAATGCTACCAATTCCCTTCCGTCCATTATTCTTCCATAACCACTTAATCCATCCCCACCCACATAGTATCTTTCGAAAGGAGAAACACCTAATTTACTATTATATGCACCTAAAAGACCCATTTCAATCCGGGTACCTAAAACTAATTTTTCGGCAAAAGAAGTATACCAAGTTGATTTCCATTTCCATTTATAATACTCTATCCATTTGTATTTTGCCTGGTCATCTAATGTAGCGTAATCATCTACTCCATCAAATAATGAATAGGGAGGAGTTAGTTTCAAACTCAAAGAAAAGTTAGAACCTTTTCTTGGAAAAGTAGGTTGGTCAACCGAGTTCCTGCCAATAGTTACACCATAACTCATATTGTTAGAATAGCCATTTCTGAACGAAAAGAAAGACTGAGAATTACTTAATTTATATTGTTGGAAATTTATATTTTGAAAAAGTGTAAAATAATCATCCGGATATTTCAGGCGTTTCCCCAGTCCAATAGTTGCACCAGTAATTTCAATGGATTCTCTATCCTCTCCTGTTTGTCCGTTTGAGGAAACAGATTTGTAAAAAGAAACAGAAAGGGAGGTTGGTCTTTTTCCACCTAGCCAAGGCTCGGTAAAGGAGATATTATAATTTTGATAGTAAACTCCATTTGAAGATGCGGTTAAGGATAGTTTCTGTCCATCTCCTGAGGGCAAAGGAGTCCAAGCATTTTTCTTAAAAAAGTTTCTTGCTGAGAAATTATTAAAAACTAAACCCAATGAGCCAACTACTCTTCCAGCACCCCAACCACCTTGCAAATTAATCTGGTCAGATGGTTTTTCAGCTACAATATAGCCGACATCCACTGTATGTTTTATTGGATCAGGATCAATGTCCACATTTAATTTTTCAGGATCAAAATAACCCAATTGCGCCAATTCCCTTTGCGAACGAATTATATTGGAACGGTTAAACAAATCTCCTGGTTTTGTTCTGATCTCCCGCATCACAACATGGTCGTTGGTCTTTGAATTTCCAATTACCGTGACCTTATTTAACCGTGCTTGTTTGCCCTCATAAATCCTTACTTCCAAATCGATAGAATCGTTATTTGTAGCAATTTCAACAGGGGTAATATTAAAGAAAAGATAGCCATCATCTAAGTATAATGAACTAATATCCGTTCCATTGGGGTTCCCAAAAAGACGACTATCCAAAATGCTTTGGTCAAAAATATCTCCCTTTTTAATTCCCAGTAATTTATCCAATTCTTCATTGCTAAATTTCTGATTTCCCGCCCAGGAAATTTTTCTGAAATAATAAGGATTCCCCTCATTAATTGTGAGCTCAATATTTAAGGTGTTGTCTGGGTTTAGGTAGGTAGTGTCGCTTATAATTCTTGCATCCCTAAACCCTTTTTCATTGTACTTTTCAATGATGCTATTCTTATCGGTTTGATAGGCACTAGCCAAAAATTTTGATGCTTTAAAAATTCGATACCATTTTTTTTCTTTGGTATCTTTCATGATTTTTTTTAGCTTCTTAACTGCTAGAATATTAGGTTGTGTTTTCCCAAAAATATTTTTCTTGCTTATTTCCATTTCTTTAAGTCCGATAAATTTTATTTCATTAATTTTCACCTTCTTCTTTTTATCGATAGTAAAAACCAAAATAGCAGAATTGACAAGTGTTGAATCGGCAGTTTGTATTGAGGAAACGACAATATTTAAAAATCCTTTTTCGATAAAATAATCCTTTATTTTTTGCTTGCTATTGTTCACAATATTTTGATTCAGGATCTTTCCCTTCATCAATTTTAGTTTTTCTTTTATGGAAGTAATGTCCGATTTTTTCAATTTACCTACAAATTTAAATTTGGACAAACGGGGGTGTTCCTCTACATAAAAATCCAGAAAAATACTATTTCCATGAATTTTTGTAGCGGAGACTTTAATGTCTGCAAACAGACCTTGCTTCCACAATTTTTTTATTGAGGCACTTATATTTTCTCCTGGGACAATTATTTTATCTCCTACTTTAAGTCCTGAAATATTGATTAGAGTAGAGTGATCGAGATACTTGGTTCCTGAAATGGTAATACCACCAATAATATATTCGCTTGGATTGTTATATTCAATAGTTGATAAATTCTTGTGTAGGGCAACTTGTGCCTTAGTTTGCGTATAGCCACAAAAAAGGACAATGAGTAGAATGATTTGTTTTTTCAATTTTTATTATTTTATCTGTATTTTCGTTTTTCCGAACCTTCTTTCTCTTTTTTGATAATCTATAATAGCTTTTATCAAATCCTCTTTTCTAAAATCGGGCCACAAAGTATCGGTAAAATACAATTCAGAATAGGCAATTTGCCAAAGCAAAAAATTACTGATTCTTTTCTCGCCACTTGTTCTGATTAAAAGCTCAGGATCAGGAACGTTTTTTGTATTTAAATATTGCTGAAATTTTTCTTCTGTTATTTCAGATGGTAAATTATTCTCTCTTTTTTTCAAGATACTATTTATAGCATTTATTATTTCCCATCTTCCACTATAACTAAGAGCTAAGACGAGAGTCATTTGTTTGTTCTTTTTTGTTTTTTCAATAGCTTGTTCTAACTCCTGTTTGCATTTGTTAGGAAGTTGTTTTAAATTTCCAATAGCGTGAAGGCAGATATCATTCTTCATTAAAGTCTTAGTTTCTTTATTTATTGTAGAAATAAGAAGTGTCATAAGGGCATTTACTTCTTTTTCCGAACGTTTCCAATTTTCTGTAGAAAAAGCATAAAGCGTAAGGTATTTTATACCAATTTCTGCTGCTGTTTCCACTGTCTCTCGAACTGCTTTTACTCCATTCTGATGACCAAAAACTCGAAATTCCCCTTTTTGTTCAGCCCATCTTCCATTTCCATCCATGGTAATGGCAATATGCTTTGGTAAATTCTCTTTTTCTATCTGCTCAATCAAAGCCATCTTATTTCCAGAAATTTTTTAGAATTAGTAGTTGCACCTTTCTTTTTCTGATAAAATCTTGAAAGAAAGTGTAATGCCAGTAAAAGTGTACCAATCTTTATCTTTAGAGTTCCCTCTTTGATAGTCTTTTGCTTGAGGTCCGTTTAAACTTTTATCAGACATTTCCTTGTGTATTTTATCCCACTCATTCAGATTTCCCCCAGTATAAGTGGTGCTTACATCATCTAAATAATCAGTAAAAGTTTTACGGATTCCATATTCCAAAATAATATTGAAAGTTTTGTTTACTGCAATCTTAAATCCACCCCCCATAGGAATGGAAAATTGTGTAAGAGCATATTTTTTTCTGTCTTGAAAAGAGGTTGTCCCTTGCCCTTCAGTGCCTAATGGCTGTAATGCTACCCATTCTCCATGAGGAGCTTCTGCCTTGGGATTGAACTTAAAAAGAGATATGCCCGCAAATATGAAAGGGGTAAAAGGATACAAAGAATTGCCTGTTTCATATGGCAAAAAGTTGAATTCTACTTGACCGGAAAGCTCGTAAATGGGTGAACGAAAATGTAAGTTTCTATTTAGTTTTACTGTATCGTTTGTGTTTCTAGCATCATCTGCTCTAATATGTCCTAAAAGTAGTTCGCCTTTTACTACAATTCTTCTGTCGATATTTTTTCGAATAACTATTCCGCCAGAAGGCATCATATAATCGAAATGATTACTGTTGATATCACCCAAATAATAGGAGCTGCCAGCCATAATTCCAATTTCGGTTGAAGAAACAACTTGTGCTGTTATACTAGAAGTAAAAAATAAGAAAGAAAGCAAAGAAATTGCTAGAATTCGATTTTTATTTTGGACAATATGTTTTAGTGTTGTAATCATAGATTTGTAAAAATTTTCCTCAGGCAAATATAGGGTTATTTCAATTTTTAAGGCTTGAATTATTTAATTTCTTTTATCAATCCCCCACATTAACTTACTCCTTATGGTAGAGATAAAAGAATGAGATTGTGGTTCAATAAGATTAATCTTGAAATCGGCTTTTTTTATGATAAGCGAATTAGAAGAGTCGAAAGCCCTGAAACGCGAGTCGAGTGACACAAGCGCCAATTGATCTTTGTCCGCTACTTTTAATTTAATAATGTTTTCATCACTAAGCACAATAGGTCGAACATTCAGATTGTGTGGTGCAATAGGGGTTATTACAATATTTTCAGATCCCGGAATAATAATTGGCCCGCCACAACTAAGAGAATATCCTGTTGAACCAGTAGGTGTTGCAATTACCAAACCATCCGCCCAATAAGAGTTTAAGAATTCATCATTTAAAAAAGCATCAATCCGAATCATGGAGGAAGTATCCTTTTTTACAATAGCTACTTCATTTAGGGCAAAATTTACTTTTCCGAACAAATTATTTTCTGTTCCCAAGCAAAGTAACGTTCGGTTTTTTATTTGAAAGTTTTTATTCAGCACATCATTTATTGCTGATTCAATTTGGTCAGTAGAGATACTTGAAATAAAACCAAGCCGACCAGTATTTATTCCCAAAATAGGAATATTACTATCTCTGACAAGAGTAACCGATCCCAATAAAGTGCCATCTCCACCAATGCTAAACAGAAAATCAGCATTATCTTTTAGTGTTTCGTAGGAATCAAAAACCTCTGGCGGTTTTTCAAACTTTACGTTCTTATCAAGAAAAAACAAATATTCTTCATATACCAAAAGAGAAACATTTTCAGATTCTAGTCGGCTTACCAAATGCTGAATGTATTTGGTAAATTGTTCTGAACAGGGAGTTCCAAATAATGCTATTCGCATATTATTTCTTGTTATCCCCAAAGGGGTTTGAAAAGTGCAAAAATATACCTTTTTCTCCTAATCCGTTAATTCCGAACTCAATTCTTAGTAATTTGTCGTAATAAGTAACATAATCTAAGCTGATTCCTTTACCAAAAAGCAGGCTATTTGCTAAATGGTTTTCAGTGTTAGTCTGCTTATCAATTACATAACCAACATCTGCAAAAACGGACACATACAAAGAGAAATGAGATTTTTTGAATTGAGACATTTTAATATAAGGTAAATCAAATTTCCTTTTCCCAATGAGTTGATATTTTATGGCAGTTTTACTAAGCCATAAGTGTTGTCCATCAATAACATAATATTCGTAGGTACGCACATAATCACCATATCCTAATCCTTCTTGGGCAAAATAGGGCTGATAACCATTAGAAGAAACTTTTGCTTTAAAACTAGAGCCAATATAGAGTCGCTTAATAGGATTAAGGTGTTTTTCTGCTTTTCCTGCCACTTCAAGATAATTTACAGGACTTGAACCGGCAAAGTTTTTTGTAATCTCAAAATGTAAATAATGCCCATGCAAAGGATATGTAATATAGTCTCTTTGCTCGTTAGCAAATTGATATGTTGCCTTAAAATAATCTCCATTTTTTTTATCATTTCTTAAATAATTAGAATTATTTTCCTTAATAAAATCGGCAATGTTCGTATTATAATAATGTAATTCTAATTTGTGTTTGTGGCGCGTATCCTTTCTATATAAGACATCCAATTCTAATTCAAAATCTTTTGTAGTATACTGCTCTCCATTTTCATAATAAAGCAATTTATTAT
>CAJWUS010000036.1 GCA_913047525.1 uncultured Flavobacteriales bacterium
GTGTAACAGGATGGACTAGAATTGCTCGTTTTACTAGAGCAGAATTACTAAGAATTCGTTCCTTGGAATATGTTCAAGCAGCTCAATCACTTGGTTTCTCTAGTGTAAGAACTATTTTTAAACATGCTCTTCCTAATTCCTTAGCACCAGTTTTTGTGAGTATTGCTTTTGGTATTGCTTCTGCAATTCTTATTGAAGCTAGCCTCTCTTTTCTTGGTATTGGGGTTCCGGATGATATTGTAACTTGGGGTTCCCTGCTCAATTTAGGAAGGCAAAACCTTGAAGCATGGTGGTTAATTATCTACCCAGGTATGGCAATCTTTATAACTATTACTATTTATAATATGATTGCTGAATCGTTAAGGGATGCTTTAGACCCAAGATTGAAGAGTTAATACTCCACCCTTGCATGATAGATATTCACCAATTTCTTTTTATAGAGTTTCTTTATTTGGGTAATATCTTTTAGGGTAATATCTGCATTTACAAACTGCCCACTATCTATTTGATTGCTTATTATATCTTCTACCAAATCATTAATATTATCTGCATTGGGTTGTTTTAAACTCCTTGCTGCTGCCTCTACCGAATCTGCCATCATCAGCACAGCAGTTTCTTTTGAGAATGGCTTTGGTCCAGGATAGGTAAAATCTTTTTTATCTACTTCCTCATCAGGGAAAGTGGTAATATATTGCTTGTAAAAATAATGCACAGTACTTGTGCCATGGTGGGTTCTTATAAAATCAATCAGCTCCTCTGGTAATTTGTTTTCTTTTGCTATCTCAATTCCATTTTTCACATGGCTAATAATAATATCCGCACTCTCATCAAATGATAGTTCATTATGAGGGTTAAAGCCAGCACTTTGGTTTTCAATAAAATACATGGGGGTTTTTAATTTACCAATATCATGGTAAAGCGCTCCTACCCTTACAAGTAATGCGTTCCCATTTATTTCAATAATACCTTCCTCAGCCAAGTTCGCTACTTGCAAGCTATGCTGAAAAGTGCCTGGCGCCTCATTCGCCAATTTCCTTAAAAGTGGACTATTGGTATCGGATAATTCCAAAAGAGAAACATACGAAACTAGTGAAAACACTTTCTCAAAAACAAAAATAAGTGGGTAAGCAAATAGGCTAAGCACACCACTTCCTGCAAAATACAAAAACTGTACCAAATTAATATGAACGATACTTCCTTCATGGGTTATTTCCAATGCAAAATAAGTAAGCCAATATATGCCAACAATTTTTATGGCTGAAACAAACAAATGAGCCCTTTTATACATTTGTAATACAGTTAAGATAGAAACAATCCCAGCAATGAGTTGCAGATAAACAAACTCAAAACCATTAGGCACAATAAAACCAATAATCAGAATAGTAATAAGGTGAGTGAATAATGCCAAACGTGTATCAAAAAATGCTTTGAGTAAAATAGGTGAAATACAAAAGGGAATCAAATACAAGAAATTGGCATTCCATTTTAAGGTAAAAGAAGTAAGCACAATCATACTTACAATGAGCAGTAAAATGAGTGTTACTTTTGTGCTGTCTTGCAAAATTTCAGGTCGGTATTGTTGTAGAAACAAGAAGAAAATTAAAAAAGCAACAAAGACTAATAATACTTGCCCAAGCAAAACAAAGCTAACAGATGCTTTACTCCAATGCTGATTTTCAAATTCCCTTTGGTAGGAAGATAATATTTGGTATTTATCCTCATTTACCAATTCTCCTTTCTGAATTATAATTTGCCCTTTTTGCAGCATTCCCCTGGTACTTACAATATTATCCAGCTCATAAGATAACATTTTTTCTGATGCTTGCTTATCATAAAACACATTTTGGCTAAGCGCTTCCAAAAGTAATGGTACAATAAAATCAGATTCTTGTAATGAAAGTTTGCTTAAAGAGTTGATGTAATCCACAGCAGAATTAATGGTGAAAAGATTATCTAATTCTTGTTTTTCCGCAACATTTTCTTTTTGCAATAGCACTTGAGAACCTTCCTCTTTCCACTGAAATTCATCAGAAAGCTGTACTATTCCATTGGTATAAAGATAATCTAAAATGCTTAAACCATAGTTTGCTACGCTATATTTTCTACTTTGGTTTGCTTGCTTTTTTAGTCCAAAAAGATTAAAAAAAGTAAATCCTTTGTCTTTTTTTATTTTTCTATCTTCTGACCATTTCTGTTCAAAATTCTGCACAAACTCTACTCCTTTCTGCTGGAAAATATTCTCATCAAAACTAAATATTGGTAAATTGTCATTTATTATCTCTTCCCTTTCTTTTTGTAATTGTTCCTGTGTTTTTAGAATTGGAAAATCGAAAGAAGTAATAATCGTTTCTTGAAGCCAAGGTTTCCCTTTGGAATATTCGTATTCAAAATTTATTTGCCTAGGAAAAGAATAAACAATAATAAAAAGAGTAATAAAAAACAGAAGTGCTTTAAAAATGGTGTCATGATTGTCACGAATAGAAGAAAAAACCTTTTTCATAGATGTATTAATATCAGTAGCGAAAATAAGTATAATTTACATAAATTCGCACCAAATTTAAAATCATAAAAAAACAAATAATGAAAGAAGTAGTAATTGTATCGGCAGTGCGTACACCAATGGGAAGTTTTGGAGGATGTTTATCATCAGTGTCAGCTACAAAATTAGGAGCAGCAGCCATAAAAGGTGCTATTGAAAAAGCAGGAATTAACTCAAATATCGTGAATGAAATATACATGGGAAATGTTTTGCAAGCTAATATAGGGCAAGCTCCTGCTAAGCAAGCGGCCATGTTTGCAGGCATTTCACAGTATGTCCCTTGTACGACTATCAACAAAGTGTGTTCTTCAGGAATGAAAGCAATTATGTTGGCTGCACAATCCATTAAGTGTGGTGATAATGATGTTGTTATTGCTGGTGGAATGGAAAATATGTCAAGCGTTCCTCATTATTTTACAAAGGGAAGAACAGGACAGAAATTAGGTGATATGAAATTAGTTGACGGACTTGTAAAAGATGGATTAACTGATATTTATAATAAAGTTCATATGGGGGTTTGTGCTGAAAAATGTGCAACCGAAATGAACTTCACAAGAGAAGAGCAAGATGCTTTTGCAATTGAATCCTACAATAGAAGTGCAAATTCATGGACTACCGGAAGATTTACTGATGAAATAGTAGCTGTTGAAGTCCCGCAAAGAAGAGGAGATGCTTTAGTAATTACTGAAGATGAAGAGTACAAAAATGTAAAAATGGATAAAATCTCAACCTTACGCCCTGTATTTGATAAAGAAGGAACAATAACAGCTGCCAATGCTTCTACCTTAAATGATGGCGCCTCTGCATTAATTTTGATGAGTGCAGAAAAAGCAGCAGAACTAAACCTAACTCCTTTAGCTAAAATTGTAAGTTATGCTGATGCTGCACATGAACCAGAATGGTTTACTACTGCTCCAGCAAAAGCATTGCCTATTGCCTTAGAGAAAGTAGGACTAGCTACAACTGATGTTGATTATTTTGAATTGAATGAAGCATTTTCAGTAGTTGGTTTAGCAAATATGAAAATTTTAGATCTGGATGCAAGTAAAGTAAATGTAAATGGTGGAGCAGTTTCTATCGGCCATCCACTTGGTAGTTCTGGATCCAGAATTATTGTAACGCTTATCAATGTATTGAAACAAAATGGTGGTAAAGTTGGTGCTGCTGGAATTTGCAATGGTGGTGGTGGCGCCTCTGCCATGATTATTGAATTAATATAATGAAATACGGAATTTCCAATCTATCAATTGTTCCTATGCGGGATGAGGCTGCTGACCATGTAGAAATGGTAAACCAAATTCTTTTTGGGGAGCATTTTAAGATATTAGAAAGTCGTAAAAAATGGAGTAAAATTCGCCTATCGCATGACAACTATGAGGGCTGGATTTCCAACAAGCAATGGATAGAAATTTCGGAGGAAGACTACAAGCAATTGGAGAAAGATGTTTCTACAATTACTACTGATGTTTTGGATATCATTACTAAGGAACAACCTCAACCAATAGTCATTGGAAGTATTTTGCCTTTTTATAAAAGTGGGCATGCACTACTGAACAATGAAATGTATCAGTTTGATGGCCTTACTACTACTGGATTTGTTAAAAAAGAAAAGTTAATAGAGAATGCATTAATGTATTTAAATGCACCTTATTTATGGGGTGGCCGTTCTCCTTTAGGGATTGACTGTTCTGGTTTCACACAAATGGTATACCGTCTGCAAGGAGTTGATTTACCCAGAGATGCGTATCAGCAAGCAGAAGTAGGGACAACTCTTAGTTTTGTGGAGAAAAGTGAAGCTGGAAATTTGGCCTTTTTTGACAATAATGAAGGTAAAATCACGCATGTAGGAATTATTTTGGAGAACAACCATATCATTCATGCTTCTGGTAAAGTCAGAATTGATAGAATAGACCAAAAAGGTATCTTTAATACTGAAATAGGAACCCACACACATAAGTTAAGATTGATTAAAAGTATTGTTTAATAATTTGTAGTTATCCTATGCAAAACATCCCCCTAGCAGAGCGCATAAGACCAAAAAAATTAGCAAAAGTTATTGGGCAGAAACATCTTATTGGAGAAAAAGGTACTCTTAAAACTGCAATAGATAATAAACTTATCCCATCTATGATTTTTTGGGGTCCTCCAGGAGTAGGGAAAACAACTTTATCCAATTTAATAGCTCAAGAATTAGACCGACCATTTTACACTTTATCGGCTATAAACTCAGGGGTGAAGGATGTGCGTGAAGTCATTCATAAAGCATCATCCTTAGGGTTATTCGGTAAAGATATTCCTATCCTATTTATTGATGAGATACATAGGTTTAGCAAAGCCCAACAGGATTCATTATTAGGAGCTGTTGAAAAAGGAGTAATTACCCTCATTGGCGCAACTACTGAAAACCCATCCTTTGAAGTAATCTCTGCCCTACTTTCTCGCTCTCAAGTTTATGTATTAGAATCCTTATCCAAAGAGGATTTACAAACATTATTGGAAAGAGCATTACGAGAGGATGAAGTATTAAGCAAACTAAACATCAAATTAAAGGAAACAGCTGCTTTAATGCAAATATCAGGAGGAGATGCTCGGAAATTATTAAATATTTTGGAGCTAGTAGTTAGTTCAATAAATGAAGATGAAATTATAATTACTAACAAGATTGTAGTTCAAAAAGCACAGCAGAATATTGTGCAGTACGACAAAAATGGAGAACAACATTATGATATTATTTCTGCCTTTATCAAATCAATAAGAGGAAGCGACCCTAATGCTGCTATCTATTGGCTAACAAGGATGATTGAAGGAGGAGAAGATGTAAAGTTTATTGCTAGAAGACTTCTTATTTTAGCATCAGAAGATATTGGGAACGCCAATCCTACCGCTTTAGTCATTGCCAACAATTGCTTTCAGGCAGTAAATATAATTGGTTTCCCTGAAGCAAGAATTACGCTTTCACAAGCTGTTATTTATTTAGCCTGTTCACCAAAAAGTAATTCGGCTTATATGGCAATAAATCAGGGCCAGGAAGAAGTAAGAAAAAGTGGAAATCTCTCTGTTCCATTACATTTAAGAAATGCCCCTAGCAAACTTATGAATGAATTAGGCTATGGAGAAGATTATCTATATTCGCACGACAAACCCAATGATACTCAGGAGTTCTTACCAGATGAAATAAGTGGAATGACCTTTTACAAACCTTTAAATAACGCTAGAGAAAAAGCCTACCGTGAAGGATTAAAAAATATATGGAAAGGAAAATACAATTATTAATTTATATTTGTCATATGAAAAATAATATCTTCTTTTTTATATGTATTTTCCTGTTTTCTGCTTGCAAACATGAATTAGAAAGACCGACTTGGGATGTTGATTTATTAGTACCATTAATTCATTCCCAGATGAGTATTGATGATATCGATATGCTCTCTGATAGTACTATTACAATCAATGAAGATGAAGATGGCTTTATCACTTTAGTCTTTCAAGAAAAGTTTACAGATATAAATTTAGATACTTTAATAGATATTAAAGATACTCTTGGTGTCACGAAAGTTGTACTGGATTCCATGACTTTTAAGGATATTAGTATTACAGAAAAATCTCGACTTGGAGAACTCTTAGGGCCTTTAGGAAGAATTGCATTCCCTCATTTGGATACAATGAATATACCAGGCATGCCTGGTTTAATACAAGGTAAAAATATTCCAATAGATGCAAGTGAACATTTCGAAAGCATGACTTTTCATAAAGGTTATCTTGTTATACATATATATAATGGATTTAAGACTGACTTAGCAAATGTAGATATAAGTTTGATTGATGCTAACAACAATAATACAATTGCATCTTTCAATTTTCCATTAATACCCTATGGCTCAACTGTACATGACAGTGTTTTCTTAGGAGGAATGTCTATTAATAAAAATTTAGTTGCTATTATAAATAATGTTGATGTATTAGCAAGCTCTGCTCCTGTTATAATAAATCATTGGGATGCTATTTTCCTCACGATAGAAATCATAGATATTACCCTTACTGATGCTACTGCCTTCTTTCCTACTCAACAAGTTGCAGAAATTATTAAAGAACACCCTTTTAACCTAGGAAGCGCCCGTATAACAGAAATTAAAATCAAAGAAGGGGCAGTCACAGTTAATTCTACAAGCACATTGCCTGACACAGGAAGAATCTATTATAATATTCCTTCTTTAACATTAGGAGGAAATACATTCTCTTCATTAAATATTGTTCCGCCATCAAATAATGGTGAATATACTAGCTATAAATATAATCTTGATGGTTATATTCTTGATTTAAAAGGAAAGCAAGGAAGAAGTGGTGGAGATACCATCAATACAATATATACAGAATTTTTTGCATTTATTGATTCAAGTGGCGTATTGGTTCATCTTAATCAAACTGATAGTTTCTTCTCGTATACAGATATGGATATTATACCAGAATATGCAAGAGGATATCTAGGACAAGATACCATTAAGGTTGGGCCAGAAGAGAGAAAGACCAATGTCTTTAACAAAATTCTTTCTGGAGATTTGGATCTAGAATCTGCAAGACTTGCTTTTAATATTAGAAATTATTTGGGTGCTAATTTGCAAATCAAATTTGATCAATTAAGCACTTACAATTCCAGTACGAATACTACTGTTTCGGCTGGATTTAATTTCTTATCTCAATTCCATGACATTACAAGAGCTACCGAAATGACTGGTGCAATTCCAATTGTTCCTTCAATTACTGACATAGAATTAGATGCCGAGAGTATGCTTGAAATACTGCCCAATAAATTAAAATCAAAAATGACCCTCTATGTAAATCCGTTTGGCCCTGGAAATATTCCTGATTTTCTATATCCAGCACACACCATTGATGCGACTTTAAATTTGGAAATTCCTTTGTCAATCATTGCAAATAACTTAACATTAGTAGATACAAATGAAGTTGAAGTGAACCAAAATGATGAGGTGGAAATCGATAAACTATTTTTAACCATTAAGAATGGAATCCCATTTGACGCAACTTTAAATGTGATGCTTTATGATGAAATGGATAACCTTATCGATACCCTTTTTAATAATGCTATATTACTGTCTGCAAAAACGGATGAGGATAATCTAGTGACCCAGAGTACAGCTTCCACCCTTACAGCTAATTATAACAGTAGCGAAAAAATACGGAAAGTTATAACAATTGCTTCTTTTAATACACAACCCAATAATAGTTTTGTAAAAATTTATTCTGATTATAAAATGGATATTACAATGAGTGCAAAACTTAGAAAAACCATAGGAAATTGAGAAAATTAATTTATAGTTTACTACTATTAATTTGTCCTTTTATTACAAAAGCAACAGATACTAATTTAACTCAAGACACTTTAATTTTGAGCAGTACAATCAATGTGGAATCAAATAGCTTAAATATGGATTTTGCAAATAAAATGCTATTTGGCGGTTACATTAATGAAAGTCAAAAAAATAGCTGGATTTCTAAATTAGATAAAAACAACACTCTATTTGCTGAAGTTTGCAACACACTTAGTTTTCATAGAAATTTTGGCGACAATTCGTTTTACTTTTCTATTGCAGATAGAAACTTAGCAAAAATGTTATTTTCTAAAGACTTCATGAAGGTTGCTCTTTTTGGAAATTATAATTACCAAGGAGACACTTTGCATTTTGATAAAACTAATTTTACTTTAGATAGATTTCAACAAATAAAGATGGGTTATAAAAAAATATTTCAGATTCAAGAGAATAACTTAACAATTAGCACAGCAGTTTCCTATCTAAATGGAAATCATCATCTTTCTTTTATATCTAACAATGCTTCTTTCTATACTGCACCCTTTGGTAGTAGCAATAATCTTTCTTACGATATAAGTGCCTTTGCTACCGATACTGCTAATTTCAAATATTTTGAAAATAATGGAACTGGATTTGCTTTTGATTTTGCAATCAACCTTGAAAATAAAAATAAGAAATACACCCTATATCTTAGCGATCTAGGATATATCAATTGGAAGGAGAGCGCTTTAAAATATAATACGGATACCTCCTTTTCTTTCAACGGATTTGAAATTGAAAATCTATTAGACTTTAACGATTCCATTCTAGAAGCAGAGTCCGATAAATATTTGGAAGATATTTATATTAAAGGAAGAAAAGGAACTGTCAAATCATATATCCCAGCTAATTTTGGCCTTAAAATGGAGGCACCGCTAAATGATTTATATTTTAGTAAATATATTCTAGGCTTGAACTTAAAATGGCAACCATTTCAAGATAATATGCTTATTTCAGGAGAAAAGATTCTTCAGGGATTCTATGAGTCTGGTTATAGCCCTTATTTTTACATAAAAGCTTTTACAGAAAATAAATACGCATTAATTGCTCCCCAATTATCTATTGGTGGATATTATCAAAAATTAAGCTTAGGGCTTTCTGCTAAATTTGGTAAGAAGATACCTATAAGCATAGGTAGCAATCATATTGAAAGTATTTTTAAAGGTAGTGATAGTCAATGTTTGAATGTTTATTTACAGATTGCTGTAAAATTTTAAAATCATGTTAGCAAAAATCAATAAAATACAACACCAAAGGAGTGGTAATTTCTTTTTGATGGCAGGACCTTGCGTTATTGAAGAAGAATCAATGGCAATGGAGATTGCAGAAAAAATCTTTGCGATAACCAACAAATTAGAGATTCCATTTATCTTTAAAGGAAGTTATAGAAAAGCAAACAGAAGCCGCTTAGATTCTTTTACTGGAATTGGCGATATGGAAGCTTTGGAAATCCTAAAAAAAGTGGGAGAACGATTTAATATCCCTACAGTAACGGACATACATACTGCTGAAGAAGCTGCTATTGCTGCAAAGTATGTTGATGTATTGCAGATCCCAGCTTTTTTGTGCAGACAAACTGAATTATTAGTTGCAGCTGCAAAAACAGGAAAATTGATAAATATTAAAAAAGGGCAATTCCTTTCTGCTGAAAGCATGATACATGCTGTAAATAAGGTAAAAGATAGTGGTAATAATGCTGTGATGCTTACCGATAGAGGGACCATGTTTGGATACCAAGATATGGTTGTGGACTTTAGAGGAATCCCTACTATGCAAAGCTTTGGCGTTCCTGTTATTTTGGATATTACACATTCCCTGCAAACACCGAACCAAAATAATGGTATAACAGGTGGCAAACCAGAAATGATAGAAACAATAGCCAATGCAGGAGTTGCAACTGGGGTTGATGGGATCTTTTTAGAAACACATCCAAATCCTAAAAATGCAAAATCAGATGGAGAAAATATGTTG
This sequence comes from uncultured Flavobacteriales bacterium, assembly GCA_913047525.1. Next base: position 9,877 of record CAJWUS010000036.1, read on the forward strand.
CAACTTGATCAATTAGAACAGCTGCTTGTCAAACTAATAAAAATACAAGAAGCAAGTAGATAAAAAATGAAAAAGCTACCACTTTCTACATAATGATGGAACTGTAGAGAAAAAGATAGTTATTGAATAATAGTAGCACACCAGCCCTCTTCTACTGGTTTTAACCAATTAGAAAGCTCACTCTTTTTTTGTATTGTAAGGTCGTAAAATAAAGTTTCTTTATTTGCAAACTCTGCTAATTTAAAAGTAGGCATACATCTAATAATACCATCTATTCTGCAAAAAATATTTAACCTATTTAATAAAGAAATAGAAAGATCTTTTTCTAATTCTTGAATAATTCTTTGTAAAGAATCAATAGAACAGCCTCCTACTCCAAATTCAGAATCATCCAATGCTATAACAATAAAATGATCTTCTTTTATTGTTACTGCTGCAGTTAAAGGGTTATTGTGATAATCCCAAGTTTTAAGGTATTCTAAGATTTTTTCTAGGATAACCTCTTGCTGATAATCAGTTAATTTAGATTCAGAGCCATATATCCACAAACGAGATTCATCTGAAATA
>CAJWUS010000037.1 GCA_913047525.1 uncultured Flavobacteriales bacterium
ATAGGAAAAATCCAAAACAAAAACACTGTATTTTACACCTGCTCCCATAGTAAAAAATTGCCTAGCACCCTTTGTTGGATGCTCGTAGAAATACCCTGCCCTAACAGCAAACTGTTCGTTATACCAATATTCTAGACCAGTTGAATAATTAATTTCTCTGAATTCTTCTTTCGGCCCTCCTGGTGCATCCCAAAAAGATTGAAACACACCATTCACAACTGATACATCTGGATCCATACCTCCATTTATTTCCCCAGTTTCAGGATTTCTTGAAGGTGGTGTCGGAACCAACAATTTATTAATATCAAATTCAATTAACATTTTATTGTAGTCATCAAAATCAGTTCCAATAGAAGTTCCAAAACGCATATTGATTGGAATAAAATCTCTTACTGCTGTTTCGGTATAGGAAATTTTATTCCCCAAATTAGAAATATTTAACCCTATTGCCCAATCAAAATCTTTTTTTACAATACGCACTTCTTTATTAAAATAACCAGAAATGTCAGCAGCAATAGATTGTCCTGCATGTGTTGACATATTTCCTGACCCAGTAAGTGTTTGGCCTCCAGTAAGATCTGAACGAATATATCTTGTTGCAATAGCAATGGAAAAATAATCAGAAAGCTTACGAGCATAAGCTCCTGAAATTGCAAATTCATTTGGGTTGTATTGCCCAATTTCATCTCCATTATTATTTGTAAATGTAATATCTCCTAAGGAGAAATACCTAAGGGAAAAGCCAATAGTTTCATTATCGTTTCTTTTAAAATATCCAGAAAGATATGCAAGAGAGATATCAGGAACTAAATTTCTTAGCCATGGTACATAATTTATAGCAATTCCCATATCATCCTTAACAAAAGCATACTTTGCGGGATTCCAATGGATAGAATTAGCATCAGGAGAAGATGCAACCCCAACATCTCCCATTCCACCACTTCTGGAATCGGGCCCAATAATGAGAAACGGAACGGAAGTAGTAATAGTGTTCAATTGATCGTCTCTGTGCATTGCATCTTGTGCAATTACTTGTATGCAAAGTGCAAAGACGAAAACTGTCAAAAAAATCTTTCTCATTCTTAAATTTATTTTAGGTTGGTAAATATATATCTTTTTATTGATGGCTATAACGCTTTTATTATCTTAATATTATTAGTTTCTCTGCTTTACTTTCTAAAGTACCATCTTCCGCTTTAACATTAAAGCGATAAACATAAATTCCAGCACCTAATTTCTCCCCAGAATTTGTAGTTCCATTCCAATTAATTGGTCCTATTCTATAGCCATTATCATAAATGTTATCCTTTATAGTAGCGACGATTCTGCCAGATAAATCAGAAATCTGCAACTCTATATCCAGGAGTTCTCCAGCTCTGTTGTGCTGAAAATAGAACTTTGTGTTGTCTTTAAAAGGATTGGGATAATTAAACAAATCGGAAAGAGTAAAATCTTCAGCATCCGTTACATAAAAATTAATTTCTTTTTCGGTAGAATTATTAAAAACATCCCACACTTTTAGCCGCAAAGTATGATATCCTTTTTCCAAATCGTAAAAAGGATAGGAAACCCTTCCGCTTTTATAACTATCGGTATCGGCAGAATAATAATCGTTTAAAGAAATAGATTGATTAGTCTCATCATCCAAAATCGCTACAATATCGTGTCCTATTCCATTGCCGACTGTATTTATGCCACTAAAATCGTTTAGTAGTGCAAAAAGTAAAGGATCTTCATTTGTCATTCCACCAGAAATAAATTGCTCATTATTAATAAAAAGCTCTATTTCTGGTCCATCAAAATCTGCCGTAATATTGGCAGAAGTTCCGCCAATAGTAAAACTTGAATCAAAGCCACTTGCATCAGTTAAACTATCATTCGAAACGGCATAATAAGAAATTCTTCCGCTTCCAAAATTGTAGGCAATATCCTTTGGCACTACAAAGGAGAAACTAAAATTTCCACCACTTACAGATGCTTTTCCTTTATGTAGTATGTTGTTCTGACTTCTATACGGCATTGGTGTGCTACTTTCTTGCCCCAAAGTTCTTAGTATCTCCTGTTTATCATAAACTGTTGGAAAAACAAAACCATTAAAATTGGTAGCTAATGTCCTATTTTCATTTTCTATTTGCCCTGAAATTGTCACTTCCCCCAAAGCAGAAATTGTATCGGAAATTACTGTTGTACTTACATTCAAATCAGGATAAGCCAAGCAAAGTGCAGGATCACCCAAAAGGGTAAAATTACGATTATTAAGGGCTGTTCCACTTGCTACTTTTGTTTGCCGGAACAAATCACCTAATCTTGGTAATTCTCCATTTTCTTTTTCAAAAAGTACTTTTACAAATTGTTTATTTAGTTGATAATTCGGACTTGCATACACCAAGCGTGTGGTGGAAAGAAGTGCAATAGCACCTCCATTTTTGTTGAGAAAAGCATATTCTCCTGCGGAAGTTCTTGCAGGGTCATCAAAACGAGAAAACTCACAAGTTGCTGTAACAAATAAAGATAAATTATTTTTGTTTTCCCATTTGTTAATTTGTCCAACTTCTAAAATTCTCTCTTTTGTCCAACCCAATTCCCCTCCATGACCGGAATAATTAATCAATAAAGTTCCTTTTTCCACACTTTCGGTAATTGCTTTTTGTGCATCAGGCGATCTTGGTCCGCCAGGGGTAGCTTCTTGTGTGAAAGCATCCAAATAAATCTTTTTAATGTTGATCTTTTTATAATTATCATCAATAATATTCGCCAAACTATCGGCCTGCCACATGTGGGTATTTCCATCATCTGCATCTCCATCATCCGCAATAAAAGTCACTTTATTTCGCCAATCGCCAATCGCCATTTTCCCATTATAATTTTTGACTTTGTCTACCATATCATTGGCCTCTGTTAGGGTTTTCACAGGAAATCTTCCAATACCAATATCCACTAGATCGTTAGCAAAATTCCCTTCCGAATCATCCAAAAGTCCGAAATAATCATCCGTTACATAACTTTGCGTTGGGGAAACGGAATTGTTGGACTGAAAAGAAGGAACAAAATTAGTATTACTCAAAATTCTACTTAGTGGATCATAAGAAGCATCCCCAAATAAAAGAAGGTATTTTAATTTATTATTTGGTTTTTTGTAAAACATGCGTAAAAAATCACGAATAGCAGTAATATCTTGGCTCCCAGATGAAAACTCATTATAAATTTCTTGAGGAGTGACAACAATAGTTTTTATCCCATCTTTTTGATCATGGTACTGGGCTAAATCATTAGCTGCTGATAAAAAATCGGGATGTGATACGATTACATATTCAACATCAACCTCACTTCCATGCAAATTCTGATTACTAATTTTCCCAATAAGTTCAGTAGAATAATAAGAATTTCCATTAAAAGCCAAATACTCTTTTAAAGAATCAGTTGGCGCAATAAAGCTCGTTTGATTGGACGAAAAATCTGTATTTCTTTCTCTTACATTTACAGGGTTTGACACATCCCAAATACTAATACTAGAAGTAGCATTGCTTATTATAAATTTTGCATTGACACTATCGGCAACCGACTGTATATCTCTAAAAAGCATTTGATTCCCACTCATTTTTAGTTGCCTTCTTGCATTAAGCTCCAAATAATTTAGCCAACCCACAGAAGTATTTTGAGGTTGATTATAAGAAACGGAAATTTCCATATTTGCATTTCCGGTAAATGTGGTGGCGTTTGAGGAAAGTTTAGCATAATCTGCCGTATAATAGGGATCAACTTGCGCTACCGAAATGCTTTGTAAAGTTGTAGAGTTTGCTTTTATTATAAAATTGGAAGAAGAAAATGAGCGAGCCGCAACTGCAGTTTTAACATAAACAGGAGTAGATTGTACCAAATTAGGAAATGAAAAATTAAAACTATAGGAGCTTGTTAAATCGAATTTTTCGCCATACCACTGAGCTCCCGATTTTATAAAATTCTCTAAATCCTGCTCATGAAAAGCATAATCATCAAATTCAGTTACACTTACATCAAAGTTTTGGGTATTTGTGCTTGCAATTCTTTTTCCTCCACCTTCTAAATCGGTAGTAATAAAATAATATGTTTTTCGGCTAAATAGATTCTTCTGATGATGATACCTGCTATCGGTTTCATTATAGTTCCATCTGTCAGGAGATTGTCCATAAAAAAGAATGTAATCTCCACTCTCAAAAATGCCATTGCTATTATTGTCAACCACTTTTATTACATTCTCTTGCAGCCAATCATGCCTGAAATCACTGTTTAATTTTGGCAACATTCCGCCTCCATTGCCAAAAATACGGATATCAGAACAAGATAAATTGCTTGTATTTATACCTAAATCAGATAAATTTGAGTAGCTAATTTTATAAATTCCATCTTGTTGTACAGCAATTTTATACCAATTGCCACTGGCTAATACAGAATTGGTATTTTCTTCTGACTTACTAGATATAGAAAAACTAAAAAGAAGTGTATAAAAAAGAAGTCTTTTCATGCTTGCAAAGTTAGTATTAAATAAAATCTATTTGTATTTTTTTTAAAAATAACTAACTTATTAACGAGTATTTGTTCTTATTTATTACATCAATTTTTTTTGGTTTAAATACGATAACAAATAAAATTTATATCTTTGTAAAATTGAAATTTGGAACGATTGAATAAAAACAAAGGAAAATGATGAGAAAAATTATGAAAATATTAGCTATATTCAGTTTTTTACTGGTATTCTCAACTACTGCAAATGCACAAGATCCTGCATTTAGTCAGTTTTATTCCAATCCACTTTATTTGAACCCGGCTTTTGCTGGCGCTTCTCCTGGTGGTTGCCCAAGAACGACTTTGAATTACAGAGACCAATGGCCGGGAATAGGAAGAACTTATGTCACTTATTCTGTTGCTTACGATCAACACGTTAACTCATTAGGTGGAGGATTAGGTGTTATTGTTTCCCAAGATAGAAGTGGAGCTGGGGATTTAAATACTACACATGCGTCTCTTTTATACTCATATCATCTAGAAGTGACAAGAAAATTCTCAATAAAAGCTGGTTTTGAAGCTTCTTATCGCATGATAAGTTTGGATTGGGACGATTTAACTTTTGGTGATATGATTCATCCAAAATATGGATTTATTTACGACACACAAGAAAATAAAGATGGAAACAATCCTACAGGCGTTAGTTTCCCAGATTTTTCTACAGGATTTATTGGCTATTCTGAGAATTTATTCTTTGGCCTTTCCGCTCATCATTTAACACAGCCTAACCAAGGATTTATTAGTGAAAGCCAGTTACCAACAAAACTTACAGCGCATATTGGAGGAAACATTCCTCTTAGTAAATATAAAAATTCTGTAACTACAATTTCACCAAATTTCCTTTACCAGAAACAACAAGATTTCCAACAATTCAATTATGGAGTGTATGTAAATAGAGGTCCAATGGTAGGCGGGCTTTGGGCAAGACATAGTGTTAAAAATGTAGATTCATTCATCTTGATGGTTGGGCTTACCCAAGATGCTTTCAAATTTGGTTATAGTTATGATATCACATTAAGCAATTTAAAAAATAGTAATACTTTGGGTGCACACGAACTCTCCTTTACTTTATTTCTGCCTTGCAGAAGTAAAAGTAAATCGTTCAATACAATAAGTTGCCCATCCTTTTAGTTATTAATATCATCTTTAAAAAAACAAAAAAATGATAAAATCAAGCAAATTAATTTTAGTAGTAAGTTGTCTGTTTATTCTAGGGTCATGTTCTAGTACTAGCAACAAATCTTCAAACTCAAAAAGTTCGTCCACCACTGGCTGGGATTACAATAATTCCAAGAATGGGGGATTTGAAACCAATTCAAAATACGCAGAACAAGCTACTGGCCCAGGACTTATGTTTGTAGAGGGAGGGTCTTTTACCATGGGAAGAACAGAGCAAGATGTGTTTTCGGATTGGAATAATGTTCCTAAAACAGTAACTGTATCTTCCTTTTACTTGGATGAAACAGAAGTAAGAAATGTAGACTATTTAGAATACCTGTATTGGATTAATAGAGTCTATGGACAAAGCTATCCAGAAGTGTATAAAAAGGCATTACCTGATACTTTAGTTTGGAGAGATAGATTGGGCTATAACGAACCTTATGTAGAATCCTATTTAAGACATCCTGCTTACAGAAATTACCCAGTAGTGGGTGTGAGTTGGTCGCAAGCAAACGATTTTTGTGTTTGGAGAACAGACAGAGTAAACGAAAGGATACTTATTGATGAAGGGATCTTGAAAGAAGATAATGAGCAGATTGATGAGAATTCTTTTAACACAGATGCTTATTTAGCAGGACAGTATGAAGGAATAGTAAAAAGAAACTTGAAAAACCTTAATCCATCACTTGGAGAAGAAACAAGATTAGTAAGAATGGAAGATGGTATTTTATTACCGAGATATCGACTGCCAACTGAAGCAGAATGGGAATTTGCAGCTTTAGGATATGTAGGCAACACTGATATGGAGAATACAGATGAAAGGAAACTATATCCTTGGAATGGTTCATCTGTAAGAAATGGAGACAAAAAAAATCAAGGTGAAATAATGGCAAACTTCAAAAAAGGAAGAGGAGATAATATGGGTGTTGCTGGAAACCTGAACGATAATGCTGATATTACTGGCCCTGTTCGTTCTTTTTGGCCAAATGATTATGGCTTGTATAATATGGCAGGAAATGTTTCGGAATGGGTGATGGATGTTTATCGTCCTGTGATTGAACAAACTACTACAACCGACCACCGCCCTTTCAGAGGTAGTGTATTCAAAACTCAAAAAAGAGATGAGGATGGATTTATTGAAGAAAAGGATAGTTTGGGAAGAATCACAATGGTAAATGTGAATGTAGAAGATAATGTATATAGAAGAAATTACAAAAAATCTGACAACATCAATTATAATGATGGTGATATTGAATCTCAAATGGGAATTGATTGGAACAATTTTTTAAACGAACAATCTGAAGTAGATACTGCAAGTGTTAGAATTGATAAGTGGAATCAAGATGCTAAAAAGTACAAAGACAATAGAACAGGAAATTCTAGTGAAATGTACGATTACGGAAACACTACTTTGGTAACTGATAGAACTAGAATTTACAAAGGTGGGTCTTGGAAAGATAGAGCGTATTGGTTAGTTCCAGGCACAAGAAGATTCTTAGATCAGGACCAATCAACAGATGACATTGGTTTTAGATGTGCTATGGACAGAATGGGAGCTCCATCAAGTGATTTGAGGGAAAACCAGAGAAGAGGAACAGATTATAGCCAAAAGAAAATGGGAAGTAATAGAAGGTAAAACAGATTTTAGTATTAAGATATTAGACAATTAGATTAAAAGCCGAGCAATTGCTCGGCTTTTTTTATCTTTACAATTTCAAATAAAAATGCAAATTCAAAAATTATATGCTCTCTTTCAGAAACATCCCAGAATCTGTACAGATACAAGAAAAATTGTAAACGGAAGTATCTTCTTTGCTTTAAAAGGAAAAAATCTTAATGGAAATATCTTTGCCGAAAAAGCAATAGCTGATGGATGTGCTTTTGCAATAATTAACGAAAAGCAATTTGCTATAAATGATAAATTTATTCTAGTAGAGGATGTTTTACAATGCCTACAAGAACTTGCTAAATACCATAGAGAACAACTAAGAATCCCAGTAATAGCAATAACCGGCACAAACGGAAAAACAACAACAAAAGAGTTGATTAGTGCAGTATTAAGTAAAGAACTATATGTAGCTGCAACTAAGGGAAATTTAAACAATCATATTGGTGTTCCTTTAACATTGCTCAGCATAAAACAAGAGGATGAAATAGCCATTATTGAAATGGGGGCAAATCATGAAGGAGAGATTGCTTTTCTGTGCGATATTGCACAACCAAATTTTGGAGTAATCACCAATATAGGAAAAGCACATCTGGAGGGTTTTGGTAGTTTTGAAGGTGTAATTAGAGCAAAATCAGAATTGTATAATTATATCCAAAAAAATGTAGGTACATTATTTGTAAATAGTGAAGCGGAACTACTTTTAGAATTAGCAAATAATATTAGTAAAACTACTTATGGAAAAAATGGAGATTGTAAAGGTGATATCTCCGAAAACACTCCTTTTATTAGTATGATATTTCAGGATGAAGAAATTCAAAGCAAACTCATTGGCGACTATCAGTTTTACAACATTATGCTTGCTGTTTGTATTGGAAAACACTTTGGAGTTAGCATAAATAATATTAAACTAGCCATTGAAGATTATACCCCAACTAATAATCGTTCTCAGATTATAAAGACTAAAATTAACACTTTGATTTTGGACGCCTATAATGCAAATCCTTCAAGTATGAGTGCAATGTTATATTCTTTTTCAAAGCAAAATTACCAAAACAAACTTTGTATTTTGGGTGATATGCTCGAAATGGGAAAATCCTCTTTAGAAGAACATCAAGCAATTATTAATTTGGCTGAGGAACTAAAATTAGAATGTATTTTTATTGGAACAGAATTTGCTAAAGTTCATAAGCAAGCATACAATAACACAGATAAATTCTCAGAATCTTTAATAGAAAGACCTATTAAAAACAAAACAATTCTTTTGAAAGGATCTAGAGGAATTGCACTTGAAAAATTAGCTGAACTGCTTTAGTTTTCTTCTAAAGCGTCTCTGAACAATTTCCTAAATACAAAGAAACACACAGCTAAAAAACCACCTAAAAAACCACCTAAGATCCCTGCTGCTTTGGATATCTTTTCTTCTTCCAGAGGTAAGATGGGTTTGTCTATTATATTAATAATTGGCGTTTTATTTAGCAAAGTCATTTTAGAAATTTCTAAATTTTTTATTATTTCTAAATACATGGTATTTAACACCTCCACTTCTCGCATTAATTGTAGTTCTTTTAGCCTTCCTGAAGCTTTTATAATTCTTTGGTTTATATCCTTAATTTGAGCAAACTCTTGTTCGGCTTTCTTTAATTCTACAAAAACAGAATCAGCACGATCTTGTATGAAATCTAGTGTATTTCTTGCTTGTTTAGTTTGATGCTTAATATACATTTTGCTCATCTCATCAATTAAGACTTCTGTAAATTGTTTTGCAAAACGCTCATCAACCGAAATATAGGAAAGCGTAATAATATTTGCTTCTTCATCTTGAATTTCAACGGTTAATTTGTCTTCTGTAATATGTTGCCAAATATTTCCCAAAATACTATCGTGTTCTAAAGTATGCAGGTCATTATAATTTACTCCATTAAACTCATCCAACTTTTCCCAGCCCGCTCTAATTTTGTTAAATGTAAGATAATGTTCAACCATTAAATCTTTTTTTCCATTAATGCTTTCACTTCTTAAAAGTGTGGCCTCTACCACACCTCTAGATTTTAACAATTGCATGATGTTTTCCTGAGAAAAAGTAGAACTAGAAGCAGAACCTAAATCAAAACCAAACTGAGATGCAACTCCTGAAAGCGAGCCTAAAGATGGGTTGCCACTTGACGCATTTTCAACAACAAAAGTAAGATCTGCCTTATATTCTGTAGCAGAAATAAAAGAAATTAGAATACCAAAAACAAAAAATAAAAAGGAGAATAGAATGATCTTTACTTTTTTATTCCAAAGCTCAGTCTTATACTCTGATAATTTTATCAGAATATCTTTCAATTGTATTTCGTCATTATATCGCTCCATTATTCTGCATTTACTCTATCAATCAGTAACCATAGCGTCATAACTGCTGTTACTTTTAACATAGCATTCTCAATTTGTTTGTTCCAATCCACAGGAGTCTCATGAACTTTATTCTCTTTCACTACTTTATTAGAAACAATTATGGTAGATCCTTTTTTGATTCTTGGCGAAATGGTAAATAATCCAAAATTCATAGACTTTTTAGCTATTCCATTAGGATAAACTACAACAGTATTACTTCTTTTGTTTTCCTTAGTAAAGCCTCCCGCAAAATTGTTAACATAATAATTCGCTCTTTTTCGTTTAAAATGAGGTGCACTAATGGAATTCCCTTCCAGATTCATTAATTCACCTGTAATATGGACAACATCCATAGTTTTAGGGACATTAATACTATCGCCTTCTACTAAAACAATGTTATGTTTTGAAGTTTTGGAATCCAATGCTTTTTCTAAATCTAGATAAACCCCGTCATAAGCATA
>CAJWUS010000038.1 GCA_913047525.1 uncultured Flavobacteriales bacterium
GTAGCCCGTAGGGGATTCGAACCCCTGTTACCAGGATGAAAACCTGGCGTCCTGACCTGACTAGACGAACGGGCCATTTTTCAAAAAAACAGTTTGCAAATCTATACTATTTTTCATTTTTAGCAAACAGTTGCAAACGATTTATTTTTCAAAAGAAAATTTGTAGCCCAAACGCTTTGCCGTTCTTATTTTTTGGTTCTCATTCATCTCCAGAATCTGATGAACAGAAACCACATTTACATCATTAATATTCGGTGTTTGTAAATCGAAATTTAAAGAATAGATTATTGCCGAATTTATAATATTATCTAACTCCGTTTTATTTATTCTCTGATTCACAAAGTCATTAAACAAAAACCCTAATTGTTTATCTCCCTCTACAAAAAAGTGTGAATCTTTATTGATAAAAATCCTTCCAATCAGATAGCCCTCATCATTCATTCTGTTGTATTTTAAAGAGTCCGAAAGGAAATTATAGACATGTATAACTCCACAAAAACTTCTTAAGTTATCTTCTTTCACATATTTTGTTTTATGAATTTCATGCTTGGATGGAAAATCAAAAACATTGGAATGCATGTGGAAAACAAGCGTGTCACCAGAAAATTTCAATTGTGCTTCAAACTTCCCTTTGGAGGAATACAAAACCTTAACACATTTATCTTTGCTAGCAATTTTTTTTGTCAAATTGCTTGCTTTTGCTTTCAGTAGCTTTTGCAAATCAGCAAAAACAGATTGTGTTTTTCGGTAAACATCTTGTTTTGTGCATGCTTTTTGTTTTAATAAATCTATTATCTCTTTCTCCATTTCAAAATGGGTTCTAATAAGCTTTTGCAAATAATACTCTCTGTTTGGATTGCTTTCCACTATAAACGCATTCACCCGATTCTTCAGTTTTCTCTAATGGAATACACCGAATCGTAGCTTTTGTTTGCTGTTTTATTTTTTCTTCTGTTTCGTTCGTTCCATCCCAATGCGCCCAAACAAATCCTCCTTTCTCAATCAAATCTTTAAATGCCTTAAAGGTATCTACTTTATAGGTTTTCTCTTCTGTGCGGCTAAGTGCTTTCTTATACAAATTGCTCTGGATATTCTCTAACAAATGCTTAATTTTAGTTTCAATTTCAGCTATTTGCAGGATTTCTTTTTCTAAAGTATCTCTTCTAGCAACTTCAATTGTTCCATTTTCTAAATCCCTCTGCCCAATCGCTAAGCGAATAGGCACACCTTTTAGTTCGTATTCAGCAAATTTCCAGCCAGGTTTATGGATGTCTCTGTCATCATATTTTACTGAAATACTTTTGTTTTCCAAAGCAGCTTTTATTTTATTCGCTTGCTGTGATACCAATTTTAATTGCTCCTCTCCTTTGTAAATAGGCACAATCACCACTTGAAATGGAGCCAGTTTTGGTGGTAAAACCAAACCATTATCATCCGAATGGGTCATTATTAATGCTCCCATCAAACGAGTAGAAACCCCCCAGGAAGATGCCCAGACAAAATCTTGCCCCCCTTCTTTTGTAGCAAATTTCACATCAAAAGCTTTCGCAAAATTCTGTCCTAAAAAATGAGAAGTACCAGCTTGTAGGGATTTTCCATCCTGCATTAACGCTTCTATACAATAGGTTTCTATAGCTCCAGCAAATCTTTCCCCTTCTGTTTTTGTGCCTTTTTCCACAGGCATTGCCATAAAATGCTCTGCAAAATCAGCATAAATGTCAAGGATTTTAATCGTTTCTTCAATAGCCTCTTGCTCGGTAGCATGTGCTGTGTGGCCTTCCTGCCAAAGAAATTCTGTTGTACGTAAAAAAAGGCGAGTACGCATTTCCCATCGAACAACATTTGCCCATTGATTAATCAGTAAAGGTAAATCTCTGTAGGATTGAATCCACTTTCGGTAAGTATCCCATATAATGGTTTCAGAAGTAGGACGAACAATTAGTTCTTCTTCCAATTTTGCAGTCTTATCTACCACAATTCCACTTCCATCTTCTGCATTTTTAAGCCGATAATGCGTTACAACAGCACACTCTTTGGCAAAACCATCCACATGGCTTGCTTCTTTGGAAAAATAGGATTTTGGAATAAAAAGTGGAAAATAGGCATTAACATGACCAGTCGCTTTAAACATTATGTCCAATTCAGCTTGCATTTTTTCCCAAATAGCATAGCCATAGGGCTTAATAACCATGCAACCCCTAACACCTGAATTTTCAGCTAAATCAGCTTGCTGCACAATATCATTATACCATTTTGAATAATCGGTATCTCTTGCTGTGATGTTTTTTGCCATTGAATTATAAAATTGTAATTTTACTAAGTATTTTTCGTTCCTCTAATTAAGAAGCCAAATTTAATAAATTAAACTATCTTTGTTTACTTTGGTCAAATTAAAAAATAAAGCCATGAAAAAAACAACAATTCTTTCGTTTTTAGTTGCAATTATTCTTAGTTCGTGTACAACAGTTTATTATACGCAACACTATGAAGATGCAAACTATTTGAGCCCTAATGAGTTTGCTGAATTTGATGATTATACTGTGCAAAATACTGAACTAGAGCAAGAGGATGAAATCTATATCGACACTATTGAAGATGGCACAATTGTAAATAATTATTATGGTGATTATTATGAGGCAGATGATTATTATGATTTCTCCTATTCTGCCAGAATAAGACGATTCCACCAACCACTTTGGAGTATGGGATATTATGGAGGGCTTTATACCGATTATTATTGGTATTCTTACAATCCTTATCATTGCGGAATGAGTATCTATTACGGTTATCATTATTACGATTCATTTTATTCTCCTTTTTATAGTTGGGGATATTCTGGCTATTATTCTCCATATTATAGCCATTACAATCATCATGCTTATGGGCATAATAATCATTACGGATACAATAATAATTACAACAATGATACATACAGCTATAACAACAGCTATGACAATAACTCCATTCATTATGGCCCAAGAGGTTCTTTATCCTCTAGAGGAAATAGTAATCGATCAGTAAAAAGTGTGGTAAACGCTACAAATAATAAAAATTCTACTTACAATAAATTTGACAGAATGGTAGATAAAAAAATTATCACAAGAACAATTAAAACTAACTCAAACAGAATTGAAAAAACAAATACTAACAGAACTGTCACAAAATCAAATACTACAAAATCCTCTACTAATAAAGGAGTAAAAACAAATACCTACAAGAGTAATAGTAACAGATCCTCTACCAAAAGTAATTCTTACAAAAAAGGTAATTCTAAAAGTAATAGGTCATACACAGCCCCAAAATCTAGTTCCAATAGAAGTTATAACAATTCAAAAGGAAGTTCTACAAGAAGTGGTGGAAACAGTAAGAATTCTGGATCTTCTGGCTCAAACAATAGAAGTGTAAAACCAAGAAAATAACAAAATGCAAAAACTACTCTTCACCTTATTAAGCGTTTCGCTTTTCTATAATTCCAATGCACAAACTGAAATAGATGCCTTAAGATACTCACAAAATGATATTATAGGTACTGCACGATTTTCAGCAATGGCTGGAGCTTATGGATCTTTAGGGGCAGACTTTACTACTCTTAGTTATAATCCAGCAGGAATAGGATTGTATCAGTTTAGTGAACTAACATTCACCCCAGCACTTAGCAATGTTGTAGCTACTACATATTTTGGTAGAGGAAGAAATGAAGATGAAAAATACTATACCAACTTTTCCAATTTTGGTTATGTGATGTCTTCTCCTAAAAGTGGAAATGAATGGAAACGCCTCAACTTTGCTTTTGGTTATAACCGAACTGCTAATTATAAAAAGAGAACTTATATAAGTGGAGAAAATAATAGCACATCTATGATTGATAATTTTGTTTCAAACGCTCAGGGGAGTACAATAGATAATCTAAATGGTTTTACGGAACTTTTGGCTTGGAATACTTATCTTTTTGATCCATTGGATACAATAGATAATGGTAACTACATTTCGAATTTAAATTCCTCATCAAGAAAAAAGCAAGAAAAAGTAATCAATAGTAATGGCTCTTTAGGGGAATATGTTTTATCTGTTGGAACTTCTTATGAAGATAAAATTTATTTGGGAGCAACTATTGGTATACCTAGTATTGATTATTATGAAAAATCAACTTATACCGAAAGTGAATTTTCCGATACTACTGCTCATTTAGAAAGCTTTTATTATGATGAGGAGCTCACAACTACTGGAAGAGGATTTAACCTTAAATTAGGAGTGATTGCTCGTCTTAACGATTGGGTAAGGTTTGGTGGCGCATATCATTCTTCTACTTTTTATGATATGGAAGATGAATACAGTAATGCAATGACTGCTGTATGGAACGATACTTTAGGAACAATGTACCAATCTTCTCCATTTGGTTACTTTAATTATGTACTAAAAACACCATGGAAAGCAATAGGAAGTGTAGCCATCAACATTAAAAAACAATGGCTTATTACTGCTGATATTGAAATAGTGGATTATGCTTCTGCTAAATTTAATTCTGATTCTTATAAATTTTCAGATGAAAATGAAGTAATCAATTCATTATATACAAAAGCGACTAATATCAGATTAGGTGGGGAAATGAAATACAAACCATTCCGTATTAGGGCTGGCTATGCCCTTTATGGAAGCCCCTACAAAGCAAATTTTGAATTTGGTAGTAAAAGTTTCTCATTTGGATTAGGAGTAGATAAAGGGCACTTTATTGTTGATTTTGCTTATGTATTCTCAGAAGAAAGTGATGAGCATTTTATGTATTCTTCTGATTTGGTTGATGCTGCAACTATTACCTCAACAAAGCACAATTTCTTAGTAACAATTGGCTTGCGTTATTAGTTAGATATCCTTTCTAAACCTGCTCTTGCTTTTTGATGAATTCCTCTTTCATAATCAAAATCTTTCATAGAAAGACATTTTTTAAAGTAGATTTCTGCTTGATTAAAATCATTTTGCTTTTCATAAATCAAGCCAATCTGTAGTGCTGACATAGGTTCAAAATAACCTTTTGAACCCTTTCCTTTTTTTAATGCTTTCTGATAATAAGTAATTACTTCTTGTTTATCATTCCCCAGTTTTGATTGTATGCGAGCTAATCTATAATAATATTCAACAATCCAAGAATTGTAGTGTAAATTATCAGGATTATTAATAGTAAATATTTCATTTAAAGCTTTTTCATAATAACCACCATCATAAAGCAATCTTGCTTTTAACAAAACAGGATCTGATATTTTCTTTTCCTCAGCATCTTTCAAAGCTACTTTATCTTCATCAATTAATGTTTTTCCTTCTGAAATTACTTTTTCAAAAGAAATCAGTTCCTTTTCAATTTTCCCTTCTAGAAAAGCAATCCAAGCTAACTTCTGATAAGCAGATTTTATATAATTCTCTCCCTTAAAACGAGTAAGAAAAAGATGGAACATTTGCTTTGACTTCTCAAAATCTAATTTATAGAGATAGGACATTCCCAAAAGATACTCCAAATAAGCAAAGTCAAATTGCTTATTTAGTTGTGGACTGTTTTCTAAAATTTGAATTGTTAATTCATTATTTCCTAAGGCGGAAGAAAGCCGTGCAGCTGCAAAAGTTAGTAAAATATGCTGTTTGTTTTTCTCACCAATTTTATCTAGTGTTTCTTGAAAATAACTTTTGTCAATCGTTAAGTTCATCTCCAAAAATGAAATCAGAAAAAGTAATTCTGTATTGTAAAATTTATATCTTTCATCTTGCTCAGTAAGTAAAAGCAGCCCATCTAACTCTGCTAATCCTTGCTTAATCCCTCCATTTACACCAATTCCATTTACAATCCACTGATAGTTTTCTGGAATAGAGCCAATAAGGCAATGCAACAGCCCCATGCCTTTCTTGTTGAGATGAAAATCTGGATATTTCTCTTGATTTTCTTCCAAAAGAAAATATGCTTTCTGAATTTCGTAAGCTGCTAAAAAATATTCTTGGAATTTCAAGCGAGCAAATGCCCATTGCAAATTAATCTCTGCTTTGGCGTACAAATAATAAGGAGAATTTTTATTACATTTTTCTATTGCAGATAATCGTTTACTTTTATTAGAGGAAATTTTATCGAACAATTGCTGATCTTCTCCAATAATTAATGCTAAAAAATCTTTATAATTCTCATGAAGATGTATAAGCCCATTATTAGGATTCTGTTGTTTTTCCTTTTCAATAAAATCTAGTCCTTTCTCAAATTTCAAATCAATGATGGAAAGGTAAGCATTTTGCATATTCTTATTCATCTCAAAAGAAGCGGAAACAATAAGGCAACTAAAAATGCTGAGAAATAAAATTAATTTCTTTTTCATGGCATAAAAAAAGGGATTTCAAAGATATGAAACCCCATTTAAATAGTAAACTATTTGTTTAGTTCTTATTTATCAAACATATTTGCATCAATCAAAATTCTTCCACAATGCTCACAAACAATTACTTTTTTATGCGTCCTAATATCTAATTGTCTCTGAGGCGGAATGATGTTTTTACAACCTCCACAAGCATCTCTATCAACTGACACTACTGCCAAACCGTTTCTAACATTATCACGAATTCTACTATATGCATTCAACAATCTGTCCTCTATCACTTTCTGTGCTTTGTCCGATTTTTTGATTAAACTTTTTTCCTCTTTATTCGTTTCTTTAGTTATTTCATCTAATTCTCCATTTTTGATTTTCAACTCTTTTTTCCTTCCTTTTAAAGTGTCTTTTGTTCCTGAAATCACTTCATCCTTCATCAATTTTTTTGCTTTTATTTCTTTTTCTTTCTTCCCACAAAGCTCAATTTCCAAAGTTTGAAACTCAATTTCTTTGGATAATGATTCGTATTCTCTGTTATTTTTGATGTTAACTATTTGCTTATCGTATCTTTTAATTAAAGCTTTTGCATCTTTTTTCTTTAATCTTGAAGCAGCTAAATTGTCATCCAGAGCAGTAAGTTCTTCATTGTATTTTTCAATTCTGGTGTTAAGCCCAGAAATATCATCTTCTAAATCTTGAATTTCCAAAGGAAGTTCGCCTCTTACCACTCTAATGTTATCAATGTTAGAATCAATACATTGTAGCTGGTATAAAGCTTTTAATTTATCTTCTACCGTTATGATGTTTGTTTTTTTGGTAGTTTTTGTTGCTGTTTTTGCCATCTTTCTAAAAGTAGTTTATTGGGTTTGTATTCACTTTTGATAATCGGACGGCAAATTTACTAAATTTTTTGCTAAGCAAATCATATATTAAGTCCTTTGTAAATTGCTCACTTTCAAAGTGCCCAATATCTGCAATAATTATGTCGTTTTCTCCATCAAAAAACTCGTGATATTTAAAATCGGCTGTAATGAGAATATCTGCTTTTTCACATATAGCATTAGAGAGTAGAAAACTACCGCTACCTCCACAAATAGCAACTCTTTTTACCTGATTATTTACTAATTTTGTATGACGGATACAATCGGTTTGCATCTTTGTTTTTAGCATTTCTAAAAACCGATTAGTATCCATTTTTTGGGCTAATTCTCCAACAATTCCAGCACCAACATTTTCATAAATATTGTCTAAAGTATATATTTGATAAGCTACCTGCTCATAAGGATGTGCCTGTTTCAAGGCTGAAATAATTGTATTTTCCTTATCTCTAGGAAAAATCACTTCTATTTTCTCCTCCTTTTCTGTATGCCTTTCTCCAATATTCCCAATATGAGGATCGCTACCCTCATTTGCCCTGAAAGTCCCTTCTCCTTTAGCACTAAAACTACACTCATCATAATTTCCAATATCCCCTGCTCCTGCCTGAAAAAGTGCTTCTTTTACTTTCTCCGTATCTGAAACAGGACAATAAACCGCCAATTGCTTTAGTAAATCTTTTTTTAGAGAAAGAATTCTACAATCTTCAACTCCCAATATTTCAGCAATTTTTGCACTCACTCCTGTTTTTATATTGTCCAGATTGGTATGAATGGCATAAATAGCAATATCATTTTTTATGGCTTTTATTATGGTTCGCTCCACATAATTCTGCCCTGTTATTTTTTTCAAACCAGAGAATATTATAGGATGATGTGCAATAATCAGATTGCAATTATTTTCTATTGCCTCCTCCACAACTTCTTCTGTACAATCAAGCGTTATAAGTGCTGCATCTATCTCCCTATTTGCATCTCCTACAAGCAATCCAGCATTATCGTAACTTTCCTGATAATGCAATGGGGCAACACTTTCCAAGTAATTGGTTATTTCTGTTAATTTCATTTTCCAAAAATACAAAACATAAAGCCTAATCCATAAAAACCCCAAACGAAAATCTATTGTCTATTGTCTAATATCTAGTCTCTATCTTTATATCTTTGCAGTATGCGTGTACTTCTTTATCCCTTTTCCGTTTTGTATGCTATCATTACAAATCTTCGAAATTTACTTTTTGATATGGGAGTTTTCCCTTCTAAAACATTTGGAATTCCTATTATTTGCATTGGTAATTTGTCAGTTGGTGGAACTGGGAAAACTCCACTTACAGCTTATATTATTTCAGTTTTAGAAGGTAAAAATATGGCTGTGATTTCAAGAGGTTATGGCAGAAACACTTCTGGCTACCAAGAAGTTAGAACAGAAAGTACAGCAGAAAATGTAGGGGATGAACCTCTTTGGCTTAAACAAAGACACCCCAACTGCATGGTGGTAGTGGATGAAAATAGAAAAAGAGGGATTGAGAATATTATAAAGAATCATCCTAAAATAGAGGTAATTCTTTTGGATGATGGCTTCCAGCACAGAAGGATAAAAGCTGATTTTAACCTATTGATTACGGATTACAATTTACCTTATTATAAAGATTTTTTGCTCCCAATGGGGACTTTGCGCGAGAGTAAAAAAGGAAGTGAAAGAGCAAATATAATTGTAGTAAGCAAAGCACCAAAACTGCTTAATCCAACTGAGAAAAAAGGAATAATCCAGCAATTGGGCGTTTTTATTACGCAACAATGTTATTTCAGCCACATCCATTATCAGGATTGGATATGTTTAACGACCAATAACATTTTAATTACTAATGAAAAATATAGTATTACATTGGTTACAGCCATTGCAAATGCAACTCCCCTATTGGAAATGTTGAAAAATAGTGGGCATACTGTTACCCATATCAAGTATGCAGACCATCATCATTACACCTTAAATGATATGGAGAATATCTTAAATAATTACAGGCAAGATAACTCTGCAAAAAAACTTATCTTGACCACCGAAAAAGATGCGGTGAAATTAAGGAAGTTTGAAAATGAACTTGGAGATGCAAATGTATATTATGCTCCTATTGAAGTAGGTTTTGAGGAAAAAGAAAATTTCGAAAAACAAATATTAAATTATGTTAGGTCAAATAAAAGAAACAGCTAATTTTTTAACAGACAAAATAAATGCTAAGCCAGAAGTCGGCATCATTTTAGGAACCGGTCTTGGTGGTTTGGTGGATGAAATTGATATTGAACATTCCATTTCGTATGAAGATATTCCAAATTTTCCCATTTCAACAGTTGAAGGTCATTCTGGAAGATTAATTTTTGGAAAACTAGGTGGAAAAGTGGTAGTTGCTATGCAAGGAAGGTTTCATTTTTATGAGGGCTACCCAATGGAAAAAGTAACTTTTCCTGTTAGAGTAATGAAACTCTTAGGAATTGAAAATCTAGTAGTTTCAAATGCAAGCGGTGGTGTAAATCCTAATTATAAAGTAGGTGACCTAATGATATTAGAAGATCATATTTGTCTTATTCCAAATCCATTAATTGGTGCAAACCTTGATGAGTTAGGCCCAAGATTCCCTGATATGAGTGAATCATATTGCAAAAATCTAATTGCAAAAGCAGAAAGAATTGCAAAAGCGAATAATTTACCAGTACAGAAAGGAGTTTATATTGCCTTAACGGGTCCTACTTTGGAAACTCCTGCAGAATACAAATACATGCGTATTATTGGTGGTGATACGGTTGGCATGTCCACTGCCC
>CAJWUS010000039.1 GCA_913047525.1 uncultured Flavobacteriales bacterium
ACATGCCTTCTCCCAAATTCTGTGTCAAAATCAATTTGTTCAGATACCTCTTCCCCTACTTCATAATCATCCTCAATCTTTAAGGCATCAGAAAGTGATATTTGAGCAATTGGATTTTCTACCTTTCCATTTTTTACAACTTCTCTGTTTCTCCAAATCTCCAAATCGCCTTTATCCACATTTATGATAACATCAAAATTATCGGCTTCATCATATTTTCTAGCTAAAACTGATTTAAAAACATCTTCCAAGATGTTCATCATTGTTTCTCGGTTTATATTTTTTACTTCCTTAAACTCGGAAAACGAGTCAATTAAATTCTCTATATCCATTTTTATAATTTATATTTTTATAACTAGTTTTGTTTCTTTTATCTCTTTGGAAGAAATTATTATTTCCTCTGTTTTTTTTATTTTTTTTCCTTTTACTTTTTTGCTGGTTTCTAAAGTGATATCATCATCAAAAGTCAATAATTTTCCTTTTACTTTTTTTCCGTTTTTTAGTTTTACTGCTATATCTTTCCCCTTATTCTTTTGATATTGTTCCTTTACCAAAAAAGGATTAGTAAGTCCTGGAGAAGAAACTGAAAGCTGAAAATCTTCAATCTCTCTATCCAACTCATTTTCAATATGCCGACTAATTTGCAAGCATTCCTTAATCGAAATTCCAACTGCTTTATCTACAAACACACTTATTATATTTTGTCCACTCACTTTTGCCGAAACTAAAAACCCTCCTAATTCCAAAACCTTTTCTCTGGCAAGTTGTTGTACTCTTTCTTCTGCTATCATTTTCTTGTGTAAAACTTGTACAAAAGATGGGGCCTTAAGCCCCATCCTCAATTCTTCTATTTTCTTGTTGGCAAATATATAACCTTTTTACATATCTCGCAAACTATTATTTCAGTATTACTCTTTTGTTTTCAAAGGAATTAGTTTGTTCTAATCTTTCCCATGTACATGCCTTAGAGGTTACAAATAAAATACAAAGAATCCGCCTCTGTATCTTTTATTTGTTGCCCGACTAGGGCTCGAACCTAGACTCTTCTGCACCAAAAACAGACGTGTTGCCAGTTACACCATCGGGCATTTTTAAAGATAGTGGGCAAAAATAACAATTACCCAGGAAGTACAAAATATTTTATCATAATTTAGTTTTTAATTAGAATCATATTTTATTTCTTAAATTCGCAATCTAAAAAATCAGGAAACATTATGAATAACTTCAATAAATTAAATAACATATTAGGCTGGAGCGTTTTTTTAATCGCTTCATTTGTATACCTATCTACTATCGAGCAAACGGTAAGCTTTTGGGATTGTGGAGAATATATTGCAACTGCTTACAAATTGGAAGTAGGGCATCCTCCAGGAGCTCCTTTATTCCAATTATTCGGAAGAATTTTTACCCTATTTGCAAGTCCAGGGACATCTCAAGTTGCAGTAGCAATAAATATAATGTCTGCTCTTTGTAGTTCCTTTACCATTTTATTTCTTTTTTGGACTATTACCGCTTTTGGTAGAAAAATGTTTACAAATACTTATGAAGATAATCAGGGAAAAATATATGCTATTTTAGGAAGTGGTGTTGTAGGAGCGTTAGCTTATACTTTTTCTGATTCTTTCTGGTTTTCGGCAGTAGAAGGTGAAGTGTATGCCATGTCTTCCTTTTTTACAGCAGTCACTTTTTGGTGCATCATGAAGTGGGAAAGAGAAGCAGATCAGCCACATGCAAGTAGATGGCTGATTCTGATTGCTTATTTAATTGGATTATCGGTTGGAGTTCATTTACTTTCCTTACTTACAATTCCTGCAATGGGCATGATTTATTATTACAAAAATTATGAATATTCAAAAATTGGAGCCATTAAAGCTTTTATTATTTCCATGGTGCTTTTAGGAATTGTGCAAGGCGTAATTATTCCAATGGCAGTAAGCTTGATTTCTTCTTTTGAATTGTTTTTTGTGAACACCATTGGCCTACCTTTTAATTCAGGGACAATATTGTATTTTGTGGTTTTAACTGCCGCTATTATTTTTGGATTGCAATACACCAAAAAGAATAATAAAGCCATTTGGAATACCGCCATTTTGGGTTTTACCGTACTTTTAATTGGCTATTCTTCATTCGCTATCTTGGTAGTCCGTTCCAATGCAAACCCTCCAATTGATGAGAATAATCCAGAAGATGCAGTTGGACTTTTATCTTATTTAAAAAGGGAACAATATGGAAGCTGGCCTATTGTGTATGGGCATTATTTTAACGCTAAATTAGATAATAAAGACCCCTATTTGGATGGGAATCCTATATATGCAAAAGACGAAAAAAAGGGAAAATATGTTGTGATTGATAAAAGAGAAAATACAATTCCAAATTATGCGAAAAGGCATAAAACCATTTTCCCAAGAATGTGGAGTAATACTCAGTCAAGACATGCAAACGGATATAGATCTTGGGCAGGGCTTAGCAAAACCAACAAAGACAAAACCCCAACTTTTTCACAGAATCTTTCCTTCTTTTTTAAGTATCAAATTGGCTGGTCTTACCTTAGGTATTTTATGTGGAATTTTGCTGGAAGACAAAATGACTATATGAATATGGATGGAAATGTCCTGCACGGAAATTGGGAAAGTGGCATAAGTTTTATTGATAATGCTCGGCTTGGACAACCATCAAATGTTAAATTACCAGATTATTTGAAAAACAATAAAGGAAAAAATCATTATTATTTCTTGCCCCTTATTTTAGGATTAATTGGAATGCTATTCCATTTCAAAAAGAATGAGCAAGATGCTGTGGCAGTTTTATTATTCTTCCTTTTCACAGGAGTATTAATTATTATTTATCTTAACATTACCCCATTCCAACCCAGAGAAAGGGATTACGCCTATGTAGGATCCTATTACGTATTTGCTATTTGGATAGGATTGAGTGTATTAGGAATTTACGATTTTTTGAGCAAGAAAATGAATTCCACTACAAGTGCAGGGCTAGCAACTGCCATTGCTTTGTTATTAGCGCCAACTATTATGGCAACTGAAAACTGGGATGACCATGATCGTTCAGGAAGATATACTGCAAAAGAAGTAGCGGCTAATTATTTAAACTCCTGCGATAAAAACGCAATCCTCTTTACCAATGGGGATAACGACACCTTCCCACTTTGGTATATGCAAGAGGTGGAAGGATTAAGAACAGACATAAAAGTAGTAAACCTAAGTTTGTTTAATACCTCTTGGTATATCGACCAAATGAAGCGAGCAACTTATGATGCTGCTCCTATTCCCTCCTCTTTTGAAAATAAACAATATAGATCCGGAACAAGAGATTACATTCCAATTAACGATAGAGGACTTGGGTATGTGGATGTAAAAGAAGTTATTGATTTTATTAGAAGTGACAAAAACCAAACAAAGATAGTTACTAATGCTGGAAAACGGAATTACTGTCCAGCAAAAAAACTCAAATTAAAAGTGGATATTGAAAAAGTAAAAGCAAACGGAACTGTTCCTGTTGAAAAATATGAGAAAATCCTACCTGAAATAAAATGGAAAATAAAAGGCAATGGCTTTTATAAAAATCAACTAATGGTATTGGACATGCTGGCACATAACAATTGGAAACGGCCAATTTATTTTGCCATTACAGTTGGCTCAGATAATTTTATGGGCTTGCAAAAATACTTTCAATTGGAAGGACTTTCTTATCGCTTAGTTCCTTATGAGGCGATTTCGCCTGACGGGCAAACAGGAGAGGTGAATGTGGATAGAATGTATGACAACCTAATGAATAAATTTTCTTGGGGTGGGCTAAATAATCCGGATGTATATTTGGATGAAACAAACACAAGGATGATTATGAATTTTAGAAATAATTATGCGCGCTTGGCAGAATCTCTTTTTGTATTGGATAGAAAAGAAGATGCCATTGCAGTACTTGATAGATGTGTGAGAGAAATGCCAAATACCTCTGCCCCGTTTAATGTGTATGCTTTCCCGCTTGTAAATACTTATTATAGATTGGGTGAAAAAGAAAAAGGGAATGCAATTTTGACACAAATGATAGAGACTTTTTTGGATGAATTTAATTATATTAATGCGCTAAAAGATAAAGGGGGATTGAATAGAAATATCCAAATTGCGGGTAGTGTGCTTTCTAATATTTCCCGTCTGATTCAAAATTTCCAATTGGCTAATGTAAGCTATGAATATAGTGAAATAGATGGAAAATATTTTAGAGAAAAAAGTGGTGCAGTAGAAGAAATAGACAAAGAAGAGTATCTAATAAATACTTTCATGGATGAATATATTGCTGCTCAATCGCAAAATAATTAAGCATGTTTTTTGGGGCTAAGACGCCTAAAATTTTTCAAGCTCTTTTCCCAACATTGGTTTGGGGGAAATGCTCTACTGAAAAAAAGGTATGGCTCACTTTTGATGATGGCCCAACTCCTAAAATCACTCCTTTTGTTTTAGATACCTTATTGTTTTATAATGTTAAAGCCACTTTCTTTTGTTTGGGAAAGCAAGTATTAAAACATCCTGAAATTTTACAAAGAATAAAAGCAGAAGGTCATAGTATTGGCAATCATTCCTATTCCCATCCAAACGGCTTTACTACTTGCACCAAAAAGTATTTGGAGGATGTAAAAAAATGCCAAAAAATTATTCCAGAAACAAAACTTTTCAGACCTCCTTTTGGGAATGTCTATCCTTGGCAAATTGCCAAACTAAAAAAAGAATATAAAATAATTATGTGGGATGTATTAGCTTGGGATTTTAAAAAAAATACTAGCAAGGAAAAGTGCTATTCCAATGTAGTTTCTAATGTAGAAAATGGTTCTATTATTGTTTTGCATGACAATGAAAAATCATTTGAAAACCTGCAATTTGCACTACCTAAAATTATTGAAACTTTAAAAGAAAGAGCATTTACTTTTAGCGCTACTTGGTAGCAATACAAAAATAATCAAAACACTTATCGGTCATTGGCTTTATGCAGAAATCATTAATTGTTATTGCATCTACCAAATCATCATTATTATCTTGTAGCTTTTGTCGGTTTATTCTGTTAAGGATATCATACGGAATTTGGAGTAAAAATCTGGGTAACAAATATTGCAGATTAAAAATATCCCATCTTGTAATTTTTTCTACTTCCTTTTTGTTTTTTTCATAATAGTCCATTGCTTTCTCCAAGCCAAAAACCCCCTTGATATCAATGTCCTGAAAAGAAGTTTGCAGAATCTCTTGGATCTGATTTGGTGTATATTCCCTAAAGTGCCATGGATTTCGTGTTAAGGACATTAATTGATTCGGTGTGGTAAGTATCAACTTCCCTCCTGGCCTTAATACTCTATATATTTCAGAAATAAAAAGTTCATCATTATTGATATGCTCAATTACTTGAAAAGTAACCACAAAATCAATGCTGTTATTATCAATTCCTTTAAGTGGAGGTACCTCCATTTGTTTGAAAATAATATTGTTTTTCTCTTTTAACTCCTCACTAATTGCAGTATTGTATTTATCCAATGCAAAATATTGCTCAGCCTTTGGGGCTAATTCTGTTATGCCATAGCCTTCCCCACAACCAATTTCCAACACATTACCACTAATTATTTTTGCCGTTTCCATATAGGCAATCATATGCCTTTGAAAAATCACATTTTCACTAGGGTCTAATTGCGAACTCCTCTCTGCTGATTGTAAAATCCCCATTGTTTTGCTAATTTTTAAGTTTGCAAATCTAATAAAATACTTGTCGTTTAGTGATGATCATATTCTAATTTATTTTTGTACCATCCTTTAATTCAGATAAATAAATATTGTTTTTACCTTTCTGTTCTTAACATTTTTGTGTTAACAATTAGACTTCCAGTAAGTTACAAAAGGTTGTTTTTTGCTTTAATATTGTGCCTAAGTCGTAATACTTGTTTTGGGTTGTACTATTTCTTTCCTAAACTAAACAGTACAACAACTAAAAACCCCTGGGAGCAGGGGTTTTTAATTTTATATATAATACTGAAAGTTTATCTCATTATCTCTTTTTCAGTTGCTGGCGCAAATTTGATACCTAACATAAACTCATGGGAACCGGAAGTGTACTCTCCTAAACCAGAAGTTACCATGTCATAAGAATACCCTATTAGATAACGATTACCTATAGAGTAACCCAAAAGCACCCCTATATCTCCATTAGTTCTGTAAGCCGTTCCTAACCATAATTTATTCTGATAAGTAACTTTTACTCCTATATCAATAACAGGATCGGCTGGCGTTACTGATTTTACTAAAACAGATGGCTCTACCACATAATCATAATTTACTTTCCACTTATAACCAGTCATTGCAAAATAGTGTCGTTCCAAACTTCCGTCAGGATTTAAATTATACGTTTCTATATAATCCTCTTCAAAAAATCCTAAATTGCTATTTAAAAGTTGCGGAATAGAAGCCCCAACATACCAACCTTTAGAATATAAATAAAATGCAAAAGTTGCGTCAGGGACAGAAGAACTAAGAATACCGCCTTGAGCTTGAGGTTCAAAATTTTTGAAATGAAGATGATTAGGGTCAATCTTAATTTGGGTAAATCCTCCTGATAATGCCAACGACATTTTCATATTATCTGTTAAAGAAAAATGATACGCATAGGATAATGAAAGCCCTGTTCTACTTGTTGGACCAACTTGGTCGCTAAAAACTACCCCTCCTAATCCAACATTACTATCTTTATATTTTCCATAAATACTTAGCACTGTAGTTCTGGGAGCATCTGTAACTCCTACCCACTGATTTCTGATATTTGTTTTCATTTGATAACTACTTTCAATTCCAGCAATTGCTGGATTAAATACATAGTCGTTTATCATGTATTGTGTAAACTGAGGTAATTGCTGCGCATTAGCAACAATTGCAGTAGAAATTATCAAAATAAGAATAGTTATTTTCTTCATAATTTTCATTTTACCTAATAATAGTTATCGCTCCACTTTGCGGATCCGAATTATTATTCAAGTTAATTATATAGTAATAAGTCCCAATTGGTAATGGCGATCCTTCATGAGTTCCATCCCATTTGTTGTCATTATAAGTATCTCCTTTAGAACTAAATAAAAGCGACCCCCATCTATTGTAAACTTCAATATCTGCATCCGGATATCTAGCAATATCTTCAATTTCCCAGAAATCATTATAGCCATCTCCATTTGGAGAGATACCATCATAAACCAATACGCCAACAACAACTATTATAGAATCATAACCTTGACAACCGTTTGCATCTTCTACCATTATATAATAGGTAGTGGTTACTTCAGGATAAACTAAAGTGGTTTTAGTATTGGCTATACTTATGTTTTCAGCATCAGTCCACTGATAAATGGAATAATTATTTGCAGAAGCGGCTCTTAATTCCACTTGATCACCAACTTTAATTGGATTTGGTGTAGCGACAGGGATAATAGGCAGTTGTGT
This sequence comes from uncultured Flavobacteriales bacterium, assembly GCA_913047525.1. The sequence goes on from CAJWUS010000039.1 coordinate 7,479, forward strand.
TACCCAAACACTTGCGGTAATATCAAATGAACTATTCGGACAATTGGCTACATCCACCACTGTTAGGATATAATCCGTTCTTGGAGCAGTTGGAGTTACTGTTATGGTAGATGTCCATTGTCCTGAACTCCAACTATAAGCAAAGTTAGGATTGTCTACCACACTAATTGTAACATTATCTCCTAAACAAATTGTATCAGAAAAGTAATCTGTGAAGCTTGGTAAGAATATCGCATCAAAAGCATTTACAATTGTGGAGGCGCTAAGTACACATCCGTTATAATCCGTAACATCTACAGTGTAATTCCCTGGAGATAAGCCGGCAATTGTTTGTGAAGTTTGTCCAGTATTCCAGGAATACCCATAAGGAGTTGTTCCTCCAAATACATTAGCAATTGCAGTTCCGTCATTCATCACGCATGTTTCATCTGTTGAATCTGCAGTTACAATTAGTTCACTTAATGGCTGAGTGATTAAAACATTACTAGAAGTTACCATGCAACCTTTATAATCCGTAACAGTTACCTCATAAATACCTGGAGCAAGTCCTGTTGCTGTTTGAGTAGTTTGCCCATCACTCCAGCTATAAGTATAAATTCCTGAAGGAGAAATAGGTGTGCCTCCAGCAGGAGTTGCGGTTATGGTCCCATCATCATCTCCAAGGCAGCTTACATTAGTTGATGAAACGCTAACACTTAAAACAGATGGCTCTGATAAGAATATTTCAGTTGTATCCATACAGCCATTTGCATCTGTTGCAATAACTACATAGCTTCCTGTAACTAAGTTACTAATAATACTTCCTGTTTGCTGATTATTCCACAGATAAGTATGTGGAGGTGTTCCGGTAGGAGGTAAACCAACACTTGCTTTTAATTTTCCATCATTTCCACTATAGCAAGAAACTTCATCTAGCACACTAGCGGTCACCTCTAGTTTAGAAGGCTGAGTTATAGGCTGGGTTATTGTAACTTCACAGCCAATTGCATCTGTTATAATATCCGTATAAACAGTAGAAAGTGTATTATCGTCTGCACATAAACCAATAGAAGTAGCTGTAATTTGAGAAAGCGGATCATCCCAAATATTAGTATAAATAGGATTTCCATTAGAACCAAAAAATGGCATTCCTCCTGAAATACTTACTTCAATATATCCATCACAAAAACCAAAACAACTAACATCTTGAATATTACTTATAGTTGCAGTCAATTTATTATTATCATTAACAAATGTGCTATTAGTAGATTGGCAATTATTTTCATCTGTTATAGTAATGCTATAAAGTCCAATAGGTAAATTATCAATAAAATATGTAGTATCGCCAGTATCCCATAGATAGCTGTATCCGGGGACGCCACCAAAAACAGAATCTGTAATACTTCCATTAGTCCAGCCATCACATGTTACATGAGTAGTTACAATATTATGCTGAAGTGGAGTTGGCTCAGTAAGTGTAATAAATTGTGTCTTCATGCAAGCATTCGCATCCAATACAACTAAAGTATAAAGCCCAGCATTTAAGCTGTCTACCGTAGTAAAAGCAGATTGCACGGTATCGCCTTGCGCATTTATCCAAGTTTTTAAATAAGGTGCTAATCCTCCATTTACATTCACAGAAATCCAACCTGTACTATCTCCATTACATCTAATTTCATAAGCATTATAATCAGAAGTTGTAATTGTTGTGCTTAATGCTTGTGGTTCTGCAATAATGATGATATCGGCAACCACACAATTATTGGCATCAAAAACTTCTACTGTATAAGTGCCAGGACTGTAGCCATTAAAATTAGCAAGATGTGAAACTGGTACACTTCCATTTACAGAGTACATATAAGGCTGAGTTCCTCCGTTTACAGCTATACTCTGAATATAGCCATTATTATATCCATTACAACTTACATCATGATAAGCCACTGAAGCTATAAGTAGAGAGTCTGGCTCTGTAATTGTTTGCATCACGGATGCTGTACATCCCTTATTGTCTTTTACTACTATATTATAAGTGACTGGTGATAAACCAATAAAACCAATTGCTGTTTGATAGGTGTTTCCTCCATCTTTTGAATAGGTATAAGAAGGGGTTCCGCCAGTTGCCAGCACAACAATAGAACCATTGCTTGCATCTTTACAGGGAATTTGTGCAACAATAAGTGAATCTATAGAAACAGATGTTGCTGGCTCAAGTACTTCAACAGAGTCTGTATGAACGCAATTATTAAAATCTGTAATAGCTACTACATGATGTCCTGCATCCAAACTATCAGCAAGAATAGTATTTTCTCCATTATCCCAAAGGTAAGTATAAGGAGTTACTCCTCCTGAAATATATACTGTAGCACTTCCGTCACTAAATCCAAAACAAAAAACCGAATCCATAACAAAAGAATCCGTAACAAGTAATGCAGGTTCATTTACTATAATACTAGCATTTACCATGCAACCATT
>CAJWUS010000040.1 GCA_913047525.1 uncultured Flavobacteriales bacterium
AAAAAAGAAAATTAAATAAAGAGAATGCTTCCAACATTTATAATTAATCAAAGTTGAACAATTAAACCCCAAATAAAATGGCAGAATTAAAAGAATTTGCAGAACAGTTAGTGAATTTATCGGTAAAGGAGGTAAATGAACTAGCAAACATATTAAAAGATGAATATGGTATTGAACCTGCAGCAGCAGCAGTTGCAGTTGCCGGTCCGGTAGCTGGAGGAGGTGAAGCAGCTAGTGAGGAACAATCAGAGTTTGATGTAATCCTTACAGCTGCGGGCGGTTCTAAATTAGCAGTAGTTAAACTTGTAAAAGAACTTACTGGATTAGGACTAAAAGAAGCTAAAGATATTGTTGATAGTGCACCAAAAGCAGTAAAAGAAGGTGTTGCTAAAGATGAAGCAGAAGCTTTGAAGACTCAGCTTGAAGAAGCAGGTGCTGAAGTAGAATTAAAATAATTCTACTCGCAAAATAAAGGTTCAGATCTTGTAATAATATAAGGTCTGATCTATTTTGTTTTTTTATAGAAACCGTTTTTTAATTTAAAGATTACTTCCTTGACTAATACTAATATTTCAGAAAGAATAAATTTCGAATCAATAGGAAATCAGATAGATTATCCAGATTTTTTAGACATACAATTAGAAACATTCAATAATTTCTTCCAATTAGGGACAACAAGTGAAGAAAGAAAAAAAGAGGAGCTTTATCAAACCTTTGAAGGTATTTTCCCAATTACAGATTCTAGAAATAATTTTGTTCTAGAATTTGTTGATTATACTATTGATCCTCCAAGATATTCTATTGAAGAATGTATCAATAGAGGGCTTACTTACAAAGTGCCCCTAAAAGTAAAGTTAAAGCTATATTGTACTGATGAAGACCATGAAGATTTTGAAACCATTATCCAAGATGTATATTTTGGGAATGTTCCTTATATGACGCCAAAAGGTACTTTTGTTATCAATGGCGCAGAAAGGGTGATTGTGTCTCAACTCCACAGATCCCCTGGGGTTTTCTTTGCACAGAGTTTTCACGCAAATGGCACCAAATTATATTCAGCAAGAGTAATCCCTTTCAAAGGATCTTGGATTGAATTTGCTACTGATATCAATAATGTCATGTTTGCCTATATTGATAGAAAGAAGAAATTGCCGGTTACCACTCTTTTAAGAGCAATCGGATATGAAAGCGATAGAGACATCTTGCAAATTTTTAATTTGGCGGATGAAGAAAAAGTAACAAAAAGTGGTTTGAAAAGATTGGTAGGAAGAAGATTGGCTGCTAGGGTTTTAAAATCTTGGATTGAAGATTTTGTAGATGAAGATACAGGAGAATTGGTTTCCATTGAAAGAAATGAAGTAATTATTGATAGAGAAACTGTTTTAGAAAAAGAGCATATCAATCAGATTATTGATTCCGGTTCAGTAACTATCCTTCTTCACAAAGAAGATGCTAATGCTGCCGATCACGCACTGATTTACAATACGCTTCAAAAAGATCCAACCAACTCAGAAAAAGAGGCAGTAGAATATATTTATCGCCAACTTAGAAGTGCTGAGCCGCCAGATGAAGATACGGCAAGAAGTGTAATTGATAAATTATTCTTTTCCGATCAAAGATATAGTTTAGGGCATGTTGGTCGATACAGAATAAACAAAAGATTAGGAGTAGATGTTCCAGAAACAAAACAAGTTCTAACCAATGAGGATATTGTTTCCATTATTCAAAATTTGATTGAATTGGTAAACTCCAAAACAGATGTAGATGATATCGATCATTTATCTAACAGAAGAGTAAGAACAGTTGGCGAGCAACTTTCAAGCCAATTTTTTGTAGGATTAAACAGAATGGCAAGAACGATTCGTGAGAGAATGAATGTAAGAGATAATGAAGTGTTTACTCCACTTGATTTGATTAATGCTAAAACACTTTCTTCTGTAATTAATTCCTTTTTTGGAACAAGTCAGCTTTCTCAGTTTATGGATCAAACCAATCCACTGGCAGAAGTTACACACAAAAGAAGAGTTTCTGCATTAGGGCCTGGCGGTTTATCCAGAGAAAGAGCGGGCTTTGAGGTACGTGATGTACACTATACGCATTATGGAAGATTGTGCCCAATTGAAACTCCTGAAGGACCAAATATTGGACTGATTTCTTCCCTTTGTGTTTATGCAAAAATTAATGATTTAGGATTTATTGAAACCCCTTATCGTGAAGTAGAAGATGGGGTGGTGCAATTAGATAAAGAACCAATCTATATGAATGCGGAGTATGAAGAGGATAAAATGATTGCCCAAGCAAATGCACCAATTAATGAACAAGGAAAGTTTAAAGGTAAAAGAATTAAATCAAGATTAGAGGCAGATTATCCGGTTGCAAGTCCAAAAGAAATAAAATTAATGGATGTGGCACCAAACCAAATTGCATCTATTGCGGCATCTCTTATTCCATTTTTGGAACATGATGATGCCAACAGGGCTTTGATGGGATCTAATATGATGCGACAAGCAGTTCCGCTTATGCAAACAGATGCTCCAATTGTTGGAACTGGATTAGAGCCACATGTTGCAAGAGATTCTAGAGTGCTTATAAATGCAGAAGGAAATGGAGTAGTAGAATATGTAGATGCTTGTAAAATTACGATTCGATACAATTATACTCCTGACGAACAACTTTTGGTTTTTGATGAGAATATAAAAACTTATGAGCTTACTAAATTCAAAAAAACAAACCAAAGTACTTGTATGAATATCAAACCTATTGTAAAAATAGGGGATAAAGTAAAAAAAGGACAAGTACTTTGTGAAGGGTTTGCAACTCAGAATGGAGAATTAGCTATTGGTAGAAACTTAAAAGTAGCATTCATGCCTTGGAAAGGATATAACTTTGAGGATGCTATTGTTCTTTCAGAAAGAATTGTTCGTGAAGATTTATTTACTTCACTGCATATTGAAGAGCATAGTGTTTCTGTAAGGGAAACAAAAAGAGGGATGGAAGAACTTACAGCCGATATTCCGAATGTAAGTGAAGAAGCTACAAAAGATTTGGATGAATATGGTATGATTAGAATAGGTGCTAAGATTAAAGCGGGCGATATTCTTATTGGAAAGATCACACCAAAAGGAGAGTCCGATCCTACTCCTGAAGAAAAATTATTAAAAGCGATTTTTGGTGAAAAAGCGGGGGATGTAAAAGACGCTTCTCTAAAAGCCAAACCATCCTATGAAGGAGTGGTTATTAATAAAACATTATTCTCAAAATCAGTTAAAGATAAAAGATTAGTTGCACAAGATAAAGATGAAATAGATGTGCTAGAGTTAGAATTTCAAAAGAAAATTGCTAAATTGAAAAAAGTACTAATTGATAAATTATATACATTGATTGGAGGAAAAGCTTCACAGGGGGTAACGAATGTGTTAGGTGAAACGATTATTCCAAAAAGCACAAAGTTTACGCAAAAACTACTTCATGAAGTTGATTTTTTAACAGTAGACACTAAAAAATGGACTACTAACATTAAGCATAATCAAATAGTAAATCAAATTCTTCTTGGGTATATCAAAAAGTATAATGAGATTTATGGTCTTCACAAAAGAGATAAATTTGCTATTACTGTTGGGGATGAACTACCAAAAGGCGTTCTGCAATTAGCCAAGGTTTTTGTAGCTAAAAAACGAAAAGTAAAAGTAGGAGATAAATTAGCAGGACGACATGGAAACAAGGGTATTGTGGCTAAAATTGTAAGAGATGAAGATATGCCATTTTTGGAAGATGGAACCCCAGTTGATATTGTATTAAATCCTTTGGGTGTGCCTTCAAGAATGAACCTTGGTCAGATTTACGAAACCATTTTAGGTTGGGCTGGTCAGAAATTAGATAAAAGGTATTTTACTCCTGTTTTTGATGGCGCTAGTATTGAGGACATTAATAAAGAAATGAAAGAAGCTGGATTACCAGCTTATGGAGAAACTTATTTGTATGATGGTGGAACTGGAGAGAAATTCGATCAACCCGCAACAGTGGGAATAATCTACATGCTAAAACTAGGACACTTAATTGATGATAAAATGCATGCTCGTTCTATTGGTCCATATTCCCTTATTACACAGCAACCACTCGGGGGTAAAGCGCAATTCGGTGGACAGAGATTGGGTGAGATGGAGGTTTGGGCCTTAGAGGGTTATGGTGCTTCCAATATTTTACAAGAAATGCTAACCTTAAAATCGGATGATGTAATAGGAAGAGCAAAAGCTTATGAAGCCATTGTAAAAGGAAATCCTTTACCAAAAGCAGGAATTCCAGAGTCATTCAATGTATTGTTACATGAGCTTAGTGGATTAGGATTAAAAGTATCTTTTGAATAAAAATATTTAATAATATTATGCCAATAACTAAAGATAAAAGACAACACAAAGATTTTTCACACCTAAAAATCAGTTTATCTTCTCCGGAAGATATATTAGGAAGTTCATCTGGTGAGGTGTTAAAACCAGAAACTATAAATTATAGAACATATAAGCCTGAAAGAGATGGGCTTTTTTGCGAAAGAATTTTTGGGCCAGTAAAGGATTTTGAATGCCATTGTGGTAAATATAAAAGAATCCGTTACAGAGGAATTGTTTGTGATAGATGTGGGGTGGAAGTAACTGAGAAAAAGGTAAGAAGAGAAAGAGTTGGGCACATCAAATTGGTTGTTCCGGTAGCTCATATTTGGTATTTCAGAACGCTACCTAATAAAATAGGATATCTTTTAGGGCTTCCAACCAAAAAGATGGACATGATTATCTATTATGAAAGATATGTTGTGATTCAAGCAGGAGTTGGCGGGCTAAATGAAGAAGGAGATCCAATTAAGGATAATGATTTTATTACTGAGGAAGAATATTTAAATATATTAGATGCACTCCCAACAGAAAATCAGTATTTGCCTGATGAAGATCCAAATAAATTTATTGCTAAAATGGGTGCAGAAGCAATTGCTGATTTACTTGCACGAATTGACATGGATGCCTTGTCGTTCGAGTTAAGAGATAAGGCAAATACGGAAACTTCTCAGCAAAGAAAAACGGAAGCACTTAAAAGATTGCAAGTAGTAGAGGCCTTTCGTGAGGCGAATCAGCATACCGAAAATAAACCAGAGTGGATGATAATAAAAGTTGTCCCTGTTAATCCACCTGAGTTGCGTCCACTTGTTCCACTAGATGGAGGAAGGTTTGCAACTTCTGATTTGAATGATTTATATAGAAGAGTTATTATCCGAAATAACAGATTGAAACGATTGATGGAAATCAATGCTCCTGAAGTAATTCTAAGAAATGAAAAAAGGATGTTGCAAGAATCTGTAGATGCACTTTTTGATAATTCCAGAAAATCATCTGCTGTAAAAACAGATGGAAACAGGGCACTGAAATCATTATCGGATAACTTGAAAGGAAAGCAAGGTAGATTCCGTCAAAATCTTTTAGGGAAAAGGGTAGATTATTCTGCTCGTTCGGTAATTATTGTTGGTCCTAATTTGAAACTACATGAATGTGGTTTGCCGAAAGAAATGGCTGCAGAGCTATACAAACCATTTATTGTTCGAAAACTGATTGAGAGAGGAATTGTAAAAACAGTAAAATCTGCCAAAAAGATTATTGATGCTAGAGAACCAGTAGTTTGGGATATTTTAGAAAATGTAATGAAAGGACATCCTGTACTTTTAAATAGGGCTCCAACTCTTCACCGATTGGGTATTCAGGCCTTTCAGCCAAAAATGATTGAAGGAAAAGCTATTCAGTTACATCCACTTGTATGTACTGCATTTAATGCCGATTTTGATGGGGATCAAATGGCGGTTCATTTACCACTTGGTACGGCTGCTATTTTGGAAGCACAAATTTTAATGTTGTCTTCTCATAATATACTAAATCCTGCAAATGGAGCTCCAATTACAGTTCCTTCACAAGACATGGTGCTTGGACTTTATTATATGACAAAGCAAAAAGTAACTGCAGATCAGGTAAAAAATGAAAAAGGAAAAGTAATAGAAAAGGCGGTTATCGTTAAAGGAGAAGGAATGACTTTTTATTCTGCTGAGGAAGTGAATATTGCTTACAATGAAAAAATTGTAGCACTTCATTCCATCATAAAAGTGCGTGTAAAAGATGAAAAAGGAAAAGATTATCTTTTAGAAACTTCAGTAGGTAGAGTATTATTTAATGAATTTGTTCCTGAAAATATTGGTTTTATTGACGAATTACTAACCAAAAAAGCTTTAAGAAACATTATTGGTGATATTTTAAGTAAATGTGGTGTAGCCAAAACAGTTGAATTTTTAGATAACATTAAAAATATTGGTTTTCAAATGGCTTTTAAAGGTGGCCTTTCTTTTAATTTAGGGGATGTAGTTGTTCCGCTAGAGAAAAAACAAATGGTAAAAGATGCTTATGAAAAAGTAGATGAGGTGTTTTCTCACTATAATTTAGGTGTAATTACCAATAACGAAAGATATAATCAGGTAATTGATATTTGGACTAATACAAATGCTCGATTGACCGAAACTGTAATGAGCCAACTTAGAACCGAAAGGCAAGGTTTCAACTCTCTTTATATGATGTTGGATTCTGGTGCAAGGGGTTCGAAAGAGCAAATTCGTCAGTTATCTGGAATGAGAGGATTGATGGCCAAACCACAGAAATCAGGTGATCATGGAGATTCTATTATTGAAAATCCTATTATCACTAACTTTAGAGAAGGGCTTTCCATTTTAGAGTACTTTATTTCTACCCATGGTGCCAGAAAAGGATTAGCCGATACGGCTCTAAAGACTGCAGATGCTGGTTATTTGACAAGACGATTGGTTGATGTTTCGCAAGATGTGGTGATTACAGAAGAAGATTGTGGTACTTTGCGTGGGCTTGTAACTACTGCCCTTAAAAACAATGAAGATATTGTAGAAACTTTATCTGAAAGAATTATAGGAAGAGTTTGCTTGCATGATATTTACAATCCAAACGATAATAATGTTATTGTTGAATCGGGAAGTGAGATAACTGAATTAATTGCTAAAGAGATTCAAGAAGCAGAAATTGGGGCAGTTGAAATTCGTTCTGCTCTTACTTGCGAAACCAGAAAAGGAATTTGTAGCAAATGTTATGGTAGAAGTTTGGCTTCTGCAAAAATGGCAGCAAGAGGAGAGGCAGTTGGTGTTATTGCTGCTCAATCCATTGGAGAACCGGGTACTCAGCTTACGCTAAGAACTTTCCATGTTGGGGGTACGGCTTCTAGAGCTGCAGCAGATTCGAGTATTACTATTAAAAATGATGGTAAGATTGAGATTGAAGATTTAAAAACCATTAAAACGAAAAAGGCTAGTGGTAAAGATGTTGAAATTGTAATTTCTAGAACAGCTGAACTTAGAATAATTGATGAAAAATCAGGCGTTACGATTGCTACTCATATTATTCCTTATGGTTCTAATATTTACAAAAAATCCGGAAAGGTTGTTAAGGGAGATGTAGTTTGTGATTGGGATCCTTACAATGCACTTATCATTTCTGAGATTGCTGGAAAGATTCAATACCAAGATATTGAGGAAGGATATACATATAGAATTGAATCGGATGAGCAAACAGGGCATCAAGAGAAAGTAATAATTGATAGTAGAGATAAAAAGAAAAATCCTGTTATTGTTATTCAAGCAAAAGGTAAGGAAAGGTCTTATAGTATTCCTGTAAAAGCGCATATTTCGGTTGATGAAGGAAAAACAATAAAGGCAGGAACAGTAGTTGCTAAAATTCCAAGGGTGCAAGGTTCTTCAGGTGATATTACGGGTGGTCTTCCAAGAGTTACAGAGCTTTTTGAAGCAAGGAATCCTTCTAATCCAGCAGTAGTTTCTGAGATTGATGGTATTGTTTCATTTGGAAAGAAAATCAAAAGAGGGAATAAAGAAATTATTGTAACCTCAAAAACTGGTGAGGAAAAGAAATTCTTAGTGCCCCTTTCAAAACACATATTAGCTCAAGAGAATGATTTTGTAAAAGCGGGAACGCCACTTTGTGATGGCGTAATCACGCCAAGAGACATCTTAGCAATTAAAGGACCCGCTATTGTTCAGAAATATATTGTGAATGAGGTACAGGAGGTTTATAGGTTGCAAGGAGTGAAAATTAACGACAAACACTTTGAGGTTGTGGTAAAACAAATGATGAGGAAAGTGGAAGTGGTTGATTCTGGTGATACTAAATTATTGGAAAAACAATTGGTAAACAGAATCGATTTCACGGAAGAAAACGATTGGATTTTCGGTAAAAAATACATTGAAGATGCGGGTGATTCAACCGATTACAACCGAGGGCAATTAATTACTATAAGACAGTTAAGAGAAGAGAATTCCCGACTTAAAAGAAAGGATATGAAGCCCATTGATTCGCGTGATGCTGTTCCGGCAATTTCTCGTCCGGTACTTCAAGGAATTACCAGAGCTTCACTGCAAACCGATAGTTGGATTTCAGCAGCTTCTTTCCAGGAAACTACAAAAGTATTGAATGAAGCAGCTATTAGAGCGAAAAGAGATGGTCTTAGAGGATTGAAAGAAAATGTAATTGTTGGGCACAAAATTCCAGCAGGAACTGGCCTTATTGATGGAAGCGATTTAATTGTTGGTTCACAAGAAGAATTTGATAAATTACTAGGGGATAAAACAGAAGAATTGGCACAAGAGAAAGTAACAATAACGGAAGAATAAAAACTTATTATTATGTCAGAAGAGAAAAAACAAGACGGACTAAACATTGAATTAAGTGAGGAAGTAGCTGAAGGGACTTACAGCAATATTGCTATTATCAATCATTCTCCCTCTGAGTTTGTAGTTGATTTTATTCAAATGATGCCTGGAGTTCCAAAAGCAAAAGTAAAATCACGAATTATTCTTACACCTCAACATGCTAAACGCCTTATGAAAGCTTTGAATGATAATATTTCAAAATTTGAAGATCAGCATGGCGAGATAAAAGATGTTGACCCTACTGGTGGTATCCCTATGAATTTTGGTGGACCTACTGCAGAGGCTTAAAGAAACTAGAGGAGCAATCTTTAGTTTGAAATCTTGCTGTAACATGTAAATAGGTGTTAGGTTGTAATCCTGCTACGATTTTATTGATTCTTCATAATATAGTCTAAAATTACAAATACTCCCAGAATGACAGATGCAATGCCGTTCGTGGTGAAAAAAGCTAAATTTATTTTGCTTAAATCATTATCTCTTACCAAAGTGTGTTGGTAAATAAGTAGTGCTGAGAATATGGAGAATCCAATCCAATAAAATTCTCCAGAATTTGCAGTTTTGCCAATATGAGATAGAATAAGTATTGCGATAAAGTGTAGCACTCTTGATAAGATTAATGCGTTCTTCTTCCCTAGTAGAACCGGAATGGAATGTAGCTTTTGATCTTTATCAAATTCTTCATCCTGCATGGAATAAATAATATCAAAACCACTTACCCAGAATAGTACTACAAATGAGAAAAGAATGGGAATAATAGCAAACTCACCACTAACAGCCAAGTAAGCACCAATAGGAGTTAATGATAACCCTAGACCTAACACTAAATGACAAAGAGCTGTAAAGCGTTTGGTAAAGCTATATCCTAAGATAATAATAAGTGCAATAGGAGATAGTCTAAAACATAAGGGATTAATGAAAAAAGTAACCCCAATAAATAGCAGGGAATTAATAATTACAAATACTAATGCGTTTTTTGCAGGAATTGTTCCATTTGGGATTTCTCTTAGTTGTGCTGTTCTCTCATTTATCTTATCAAT
>CAJWUS010000041.1 GCA_913047525.1 uncultured Flavobacteriales bacterium
TAAACCACAGACATGGCAGGAGAAAAAAGAAAATCAAAATTCTCATTTTTATCTAATCGGAATGTACTACTTAATTTTAATGATTCACCCAATACATCTTTTTCAAGACCAGAATAGACACCAAATTCCTTATTAGTAATTGGCACATCATTGGTATCAATAAATATACTTCCTTTTGAATCGGGTTGGTAAAGTCTAAAATTTGCACCTACTTTTATTTTTGCAAATGCAGGATCAAACTGGTATTCTCCATGAATATGGTTCAATGCAGATTTGTCATAGAAACCAGTTCCTCCTTCTAAGAAAGAAGTTTTAGATGTAATGTCTTCTAGTACTTTGTTAAATTCCTTTGTTCCAGGGATTAAAAGATTCTGATCGGCAATTGTTCTTGTTTCATCATGGGCTGCAATTATAGCATCTGTATTTGCCAACAAAACGGAATCACTTAATATGTACCAATTATCAAATGTGATAGTATCTCCCATAAAGCCCCAAATAGCTTGTGGTGGATTTCCTCCAAATCCAATAAGAGAAGGTGTTCCCCAATTTACATCATCCCAAGAAAATTTATTTCTGAAGCTATTTTTATATTGCGTATACCAACTTTCATTATCGCCTGTCAGTTCTTGTAATTTTAAGGCAGTAAATACGGCATCATACGATTTCCCAGCATCTTCTTGTGAGCGATACATTCTTAAAAAAAACTCATCTTTTTTATTTATCTCTAGTCGGTTTTGAAAAAACTGTATTCCTTTTAAGCTAAAACGATTCTCTCCTTGATAAACCGTAGTTCCAGTGCCGTAATTTAGAGCGTAAATTAATTCAGTATTTTCTTTTATTTTATAATGAAAAGCCGTTCCTGCTTTTAAGTTTCTAGTGTTATAATCAACAATATTTTTTTCCATATAACCAGTTCTATGGAATTTTCCAAGCCCAGGATATTGAATATAATTTAAATTAAGGTTAGAAGTCATGTCATTAATATTACCATCTGTATCTTCATCTCCATATCGGTTTACTGCATCATATCCTCCGGGGTTGTTTTTATCTGTATCTGTACCATCTACAGCTGCCATATTGTTTGCTTCCCAATCATAGGCCTGCATATAAGAGAAATTTATTTTATAAGCAAACTTTTCTTCTCCATTCTTATTTTTAAAAACCTGAGCTAATCGAAAAGCATTCTCAAGAAGACTTCTCTCGCCAGCTTTAAGCAATATCGAAAGTCCTGGTTTTATAAAAGGACTTCTGGTAGTTATGCTTATTACTCCATTAAAGGCATTTGGACCATAATAGGCTGAACTTGCCCCTTGTATAATTTCTACTTTCATTACATCCAATTCAGATGCACCCAAAAAATTACCTAAGGAGAAATTCAATCCTGGGGCTTGATTATCTACCCCATCAATTATTTGCAAAGAGCGAACAGGGGAGGTGCTATTAAATCCTCTTGTGTTTATAATTTTAAACCCTAAGCTAGCTGCCGTAATATCAACACCTTTCAATGCTCCCAATCCATCATAAAAGTTGGCTGCTGGTGTTTCTTTAATGGCAATGATATCCATTGCTTCAATGGTAAGGGGAGATTCTTTTTGTTTTTCAGTGAGCCGACTATCAATAACCCTTACTTCTTCTAATGTTTTACTATCAACTGAAAGGAAAATGATTCTATCTTTTTTATTTTCTTTTACAACTACTTCTTTATTCGCATATCCTAAATAGCTAACAGTTAATACTATAGGAAAACCAGATGCAGTAGTTATTTTAAAAAACCCATCCAAATTAGTAGCAGTACCAATGGATGTTCCTTTAATGACAACATTGGCACCAATCAAAGTTTCCTTTGTATTATTGTCTAAAATACTACCAGAAATAACAGTTTGTGCTAAGATGATTTGAGAAAAACAGATGAAAAGAAGTAAGAAAAGTTTATTCATATAAATTATTTAATAAGTTCGCAAAATACAATTTTCAAAAAGAATAAATGTCAAAAGTAATTTTCAATCATAAAATCATAAACAAAAAGGACTGTAAAATTTCTTTGAATAATAGAGCTTTTTTGTATGGTGATGGCTTGTTTGAAAGTGTAAAAATATTAAATGGAAAAGCCTTTAATTTAGAAGCTCATTTAAATCGATTATTTGCAGGCGCTTTATTGATGAATCTGAGGATAGTTGCAAGCAAAAATGATTTTAGAAATGATATAGAACGTTTGCTAATTAAGAATAAAATCACCAAAGGAGGAAGCCTAAATATTTTATTATTCAGAGATGAGGGAGGAAAATATTTACCAGAGAATAATCAAACATCTTGCCTAATAATAAATAAATTTTCTGACAAAATTTTATTTACCTTAAATAAAAAAGGAGTGGAACTAGGGCTTTATAAAACGCAACTCAAGCCCATTAATAAGTTGTCAAATTATAAAACAATGAGTGCCTTGCAATCTGTAATGTGCTCGCTTGATGCAAATCAAAAAGGAAAGGATGATTGTTTGATGTTCAATACAGAAAACCACATTATTGAAAGTGCAAATTCAAATATTTTTTATGTGAAAAATAATAATATTTATACGCCAAAATTATCGGATGGGCCAGTGGATGGAACAATGCGAAATTGTATATTAAGGTTAAAAAACTTGAATTATAATATAATAGAAGTAAAAGTAAAAACAGAAGATATTTTCAAAGCAGATGAGGTGTTTTTAACTAATGCACTTCAAGGAGTGAAATGGGTTAGCCAAATTGAAGCCCAACAATTTGATAGTCAAAAAGTTTCGCAATTATTAGTTGAAAAAATTAATCAATTAGTTTAAAAAAGGGTCAGCAGGTAGATTTGTCCAAATGGCATATTTGGCATCCATTTTTTTAATAAAGGAACTCCAAAGCTCTTTGTTTGAGCTTAACTTCATGCAACTTTCTTTATCTGCAGGAACTGTAATCCATGTGTTTTCTCTTATCTCCTTTAGCAGTTGAGCTTCATCCCAACCAGAATAACCAGCAAAAAACCTAATATTACTACTATCCACTTCATTATTCTCCACCATTTTCTTCACCAGTTGAAAATCACCTCCCCAATAAAGTCCATCTAAAATTTCTTGAGAGCCCTCAATCTTTTCACCTAAGGTATGCACATAATGCAAGGAATTCCTTTCAACAGGACCACCAATATAAATTGGAAAACTTGATTTTGGAAAATTCTCAATTAAGTGGTGAACTTTTATTTTGGTTGGTTGGTTTAGTACAAAACCAACACTTTCGTGCTTGTTATGCACTGCCAAAAGAATTACAGATCTAAAAAAGTTGGAGTCCTCGATTGAGGGTTCAGAAATTAGCAGCCTTCCTTTTTGTGGTTTTAACATTTATGCAGTTTATTTTTTAGTTTTGGGGCTAATTTATAATAAAAGGTGAGCGATTTTAAAAATAATATAAAACATTTAAGAGAAGATTTCAACAACCATAAATTAAATTTTAACAATTTTCCTGAGCATCCTATCAGTTTGTTTAGCAAATGGATGGAGCAAGCATTAGAAAAAAATGATGAAGCTAATACATTTGTTTTATCTACTGTTTCTGATAAGAATACCCACTCATCAAGAGTTTTGTTATTAAGAGATTTTGATGCAAAAGGATTTACTTTTTTTACAAATTATAAAAGTATAAAAGCCAATGATATTGAAAATAACAATAATGTAGCATTGAATTTTTATTGGCCCAAATTCCAAAGGCAAGTTCGGATTGTTGGCTTAGCAGAGAAAATATCAGATTTAGATAGTGATAAATATCTTAGTTCCAGGCCAAGATAGAGTCAAATAGGGGCTTGGGTATCTCAGCAAAGTTCAGTAATTCCCTTAGACACGGATTTTAGAAATAATATTGTAAATATGGAAAGTAAATTTAAAGGTAAAAAGGTAGAAAGACCTTTGAATTGGGGTGGTTATAAAGTCATGCCAAAAAGTGTTGAGTTTTGGCAAGGACGACCATCTCGCTTGCACGATAGGGTAAAATATACCATTAGTAAAAATAATTGGAAGTTAGATAGACTTGCTCCTTAGCGTTAGGCCTTCTTTTTAGTAGCTTTTTTTGTAGCTGTTTTTTTCTTAACAGCCGCTTTCTTTTTAGTCGTTTTCTTTTTTGTTTCCGTTTTTTCTACTTCTTTCTTTTCTACTTTTTTTGCAACAAAGGTAATCTTAGCTTTTTTTCTTGGTCTTACTTTTCCAAAAGAACCCATTCTAATTTTTCCTTTTTTTGATTTTTTGTCTCCTTTTCCCATTTAAATAATTTAATCGACAAATATAATAATTTCTATATCTATTGGCTGATTATCTCTTTAATAAATCTTTGCTCAATAAGAACGGATTCCTTTATGCTGTTACGCAACCAATTCAACAACACTTCATCTTTCTCAACCTCAGTAAGTTGCCACTCTACTTCTGACGCTCTCATTTTACTGATTACTGTTTGCATGCAAAGGGCTGCTGCTACTGAAATATTGTAGCTTTCAGTAAATCCATACATAGGGATTTTGATTTTTTCATCTGCTAATTGTAGAGACAAGCCCGATAGTCCTTCTTGTTCTGCTCCAAAAAGTAGTGCAATTTTTTCATTATTTAGATCAATATCATGGATGCTTTTTGCATTGCGTGGTGTAGTGGCCAATATTCTAAATCCATCTTTTCTTAAATTCTGCAAACATTCCTTTGTATTGTTTTCACTCTTATTGTAAAAAGTTTCTGTTAGCCATTTTGACGAACCCAATGATACATTATGATTGATGTTATGCTGATTTCTGTTCTCAATGATGTGGATGTTTTGTATCCCAAAGCAATCGGCTGTTCTTAGCACTGCACTGGCGTTTTGGGAATGAAAAATATCTTCTAAAACTATTGTTATGCGACTTGTTCTTTGCTTTAAATTATCATAAAATAAAGCTAATCTATCTTCTGTGATAAACTCAGATAAATGTTTGATTAACTGCTTTTTATACTGCTCATCTATTAGCAAACTCTAAACTTATTATTGATTTGAAATCCAGCCAAAAAACTTTTAATATCCATTGCTTTTTTCCCTTCCATTTGTAATTGCAGAATGGAAATAAATCCATCATTTCCTGCAATTTTAAGATGGGTTTTGTTGTCGGTAACAATACTCCCCACCTCCAATGAATTTGTTTCCACTTCAAAATCAGAAAGCAATAATTTCACTCTAATTTGCTTATCATTTTTGGCTTGTAAATAAAACCAAGCGGAAGGGCAAATAGCAACATCCTTTAGTAGTGTATTATCATTAAGGCAAGGGGAAAGCCCTCTTATTAAATTATGAATTTTTTCCACCGATTGACTCCAGTCTATTTGAAGCAATTCCTTATTAATTTTTGGAGCTGTTTTATCGGTTAAAGCTATGTTTTGTTCCACTTGCTCTACTTTGTTGCCTGTAATCTTATCAATGGTTTCTAATAGTAAATCCGCTCCATTTTCCATCATAATATTATGCAAGTTTGCAGCAGTAATTTTATTATCCAATTCGATTTTCTCTTGCAGAATAATATTTCCTCTATCCATATTCTCATTGATAAAAAATGTAGTTATTCCTGTTTGCGTTTCTCCATTAATTAGCACCCGATTTATTGGAGATGCTCCTCTGTAATTAGGTAAAAGGGAGGTGTGCAAGTTCACACATCCTTTTTTTGGAATACGCCAAACAATTTCTGGCAACATTCTGAAAGCCACCACAATAAATAAATCAGCATTTAAGTTTTCTAACTCCTCAATAAAATAAGAATCGTTTAAATTATTTGGCTGTAAAACCTTAATATTAATTTCTTGGGCTTTTAACTTTACAGAAGGAGCAATCATTTTTCTTCCTCTGCCCTTTTCTTTTTCAGGTGGACACACAACTGCCACAACATTATAGGAAGATTGAAGTTTTTCTAAAATGTAAGCAGAAAAAGGTGGTGTGCCAAAAAAGATTATTTTCATCTTGGCAAATGTAAAATAATTACCCAATCCATGAATATTTATTTTCAGTCAGTTTTATTTTACCATTATCCAAAAGCCACTGTAATACTTTTAAAACTTTTTCTTCTCTTACATCTGTTATTGGATTTATAATTTCGGAAGAAATCATTGCTTTTTCTGATAAAATATTCTGTAAGTATTTCTTAATTTTCTCAAACTCCAAATCACTTATGTCTAATTTATTTCTTTCCACACACACATCACATTGTCCACATTTGTAATTGTTTTCTTCCCCAAAATATTCCAGCAATTGCTGTGTTCGACAGATGGTGCTATTTTCAGTATAAGCAATTATCGACTCCATCTTTTGTTTTTTTAGTTTCTTTCTTTTTTCTAATATTTCTTCTGAAATTCTAATGGTAGATGCCTCTGCCCTGTTTTTTGTAAAGATAAGTTTTGGGGCATTTGTTCTTGGCAAATATTTTAAGATTTCTAATTGCTGTAATTTTTCAAGCAAATCCACAACCTGAGTAGGAGGAGAGTTAAATCTACTGGATAAAGTTTGTTCATTTATCGTTACATAGTTTTCAAAAAGACCACTATAAGAGCGCAATAAAAGTTTGATGAAAGAATCGTAATGCACATTAGCCACTTGAAAACGATAAAGTTCTGTATTATCCACAATAAAATGTAATTTGGAGGGAGAATGAATGGAATCAGTTAGTTTGATGAATTCTTCTTTTTCCAGATATTTTAAAATATTGTAAGTTTTATAGGTCTTCAAATTGTATCTCTCACAAAAGTCATTGATGTCAAATTCAAAACTTTCTCCTTCTGCCGTATCCACTGCAATATGAAAATAATCTGCTATTTTCTGATAACAATCTCTTATCTCTTGCACGCTTGGAAATTGTGAGAGAACAAAACGATTAAGGTCAATTACATCACTTTTGTTTGTCAGTAGTATGGCATAGGCCAATTTACCATCTCGGCCGGCACGTCCTGCTTCTTGAAAATAAGCTTCCAATGATGTTGGCGTGTTGATATGGACTACAACTCGCACATTTTCTTTATCAATTCCCATACCAAATGCATTGGTGGCTACCATTATTCTAATCTCATTATGAGTCCATTTTTCTTGCTTTTGGTTTCTGATATCCATATCCAAGCCTGCATGATAATAATCGGAAGAAATATTATGAGTTCTGAGTAGCTGTGTTATTTCTTTTGTCTCTTTTCTGCTACCGACATACACTATTGCACTACTTTTAAAATGATTCAGAATTTTTACTAATTTGGTTTTTTTATTCTCTGTATTGATTACTACATAGGATAGATTTTCTCTCACAAAGGAGGATTGTAATAAGTGCTTCTCACTAAAAAGAAGTTTCTCTTGAATATCATCTATAATATCGTCTGTTGCAGTAGCAGTAAGTGCTAAAATTGGCACATTAGGAATTACCTCTCTTATCTCTGCAATATGTAAATAGGATGGCCTGAAATCATATCCCCACTCTGAGATGCAATGTGCTTCATCCACCGTTATTAAATTAACATTCATCTGCCGAATTCTTTCTTGTACCATTTTGTTTTGTAACCTTTCTGGTGACAGGTAAAGGAATTTGTAGTTTCCATAAATGCAATTTCCAAGTGCTACATCCACCTCATTTTTGCTCATTCCTGAGGTGATAGCAACTGATTTTAATCCTTTGGATTTTAGGTGCTCCACTTGGTCTTTCATCAGAGAAATTAAAGGAGAAATAATAACGCAAATTCCATCTTGCATTAAGCAAGGGATTTGAAAACAAACCGATTTACCACCTCCTGTTGGAAGCAGAGCGAGTGTATCTTTCATAGCTAATACAGATTGAATTATTTCCTCTTGCATGGGGCGGAAATTAGTATGCCCCCAGTATTTTATGAGTATTTGTTTAGCATTAAACATCTGCACGAAATTAGGAAATTTATTCCATTATAACTTACGCCCTAGGATGAAACTGAGTAATAGCTTCTCTAAGGTATTCTTTATCAAGATGAGTGTAAATTTCAGTGGTAGTAATACTTTCGTGCCCGAGCATTTCTTGTACTGCACGTAAATCCGCACCACCTTGAATAAGATGTGTTGCAAAAGAATGCCTAAAAGTGTGAGGGCTAATCTTCTTTTTCAGACCAATTCTTTCTGCCAATTGCTTGATGATGGTAAAAATCATTATTCTTGTTAGCTGTTTTCCTCTTCTGCCAAGAAAAATAATATCTTCATGCCCTTTTTGAATATCTTGATGATTTCGCACTTCACCAATGTAGATGTTTAGGTATTTGAGAGCTGTTTTTCCAATAGGAGCAAGGCGTTCTTTGTCTCCTTTTCCTATTACTTTGATAAACCCTTCTACAAAACTTACATTGGAAAGTTTGAGCGTAATTAGTTCCGTTACCCTTAGCCCACAACTATAAAGTATTTCGAGAATTGCCCTATTTCTTTCGCCTTCTGCTTTGCTCAAATCAATAGCAGCAATGAGCTTGTCTATTTCTTCAATAGAGAGTGTGTCGGGCAATTTCATGCCTATTTTTGGAGATTCTAATAACTGGGTGGGATCGGCAGTGATATAATCCTCCATTATGAGGTATTTGTAAAAAGCTTTTATTCCTGAGATAATTCGAGATTGGGAGCGAGCCGAAACGCCTTCTTTACTGATAGCAGATACAAAATCGGATAAGTCAGATTTACTGATATCTAGTTCATTTATCTCTTTTGATTTGGAAAAACTTGCTAGCTTTTTCACATCTCTTATGTAGGCATCTACTGAATTTACAGACAAGGAACGTTCTACTTGTAAGTAACTTTTAAAACCCAATATGGATGATTCCCAGCTCATTTGTTTAGTTTTGCCTTGCTATGAAAGTGATAATAATTAACGGACCAAATTTAAACTTATTAGGCAAAAGAGAAAAATCTATTTATGGAGATATTTCTTTTGAGGAATATTTTTCTCAGTTGGTAGAGGAATTTTCCGATTTGGAATTAGAATATTTTCAATCGAATGTAGAAGGGGAGTTGATTGATAAACTGCAAGAAGTTGGTTTTTCATACGATTATATTATACTTAATGCAGGAGGATATACGCATACCTCAGTAGCTTTGGCTGATTGTATTAAAGCAATAGATACTCCAGTAACAGAAGTGCATATTTCGAATATATATGCAAGGGAAGATTTTAGGAAGAAATCACTTTTGTCTGAGAATTGCAAAGCAGTAATTTGTGGCTTGGGTTTAGACTCTTATAAGGCAGGATTAACAATTTTGTAAAACTTGTTGTTGATGAAGTAATTAAATCTAAAAAAATACTTAGAATGACAGATATACTTGGGAGGCAATCAAATGGAACAGAAAACAAACTATTATTCTACATCTATGATGATGGAACAGTAGAGAAGAAAATTATAATTGAGTAATCATAAATTCGAGAAATTCTTTATTCCTTTTAGTTTATTTTTTACCAAAATAGAGTAATTCATTTTTCCTACTAAATTATTCTTTTGGCTAATCTTTTGGCGTTTACTAATCAGTTTTTGGATAGCAAAATAAAAAGCAAAATGTGCTTTTACAATAGCAAAGAAGTGAGAAAAACCATTTTTTTGTTTCAAAAAAGTAATAGCAGCAACTGCATCTAAAAGCAAGCGTATAGGAATAACCACAAATAAAGAGGGTAGAGGTAAGTTTTTGAAAAGCATTTTTAGGTTATTCCTAAAATTAAGGTGTGTTTTAAAAGGGGAGCCAGC
>CAJWUS010000042.1 GCA_913047525.1 uncultured Flavobacteriales bacterium
GCAGTAATTGTTGCCTCTTCTTATACAAAAGTAGGTGGAGTATACGATATGGGTTGGAGACACGATCCTTCTCGTCCAATTGAATCATTGGCAGAATATTGTATGAATTGTTATACTAATTTAAATATTCCTCAAAGAATTGATTTACTGTCGAAATGTATTGAAGATTATGATGCAGATGGATATGTTACAAATTCAATTAAGAGTTGTAATTCTTTCTCAGCTGGGCAGTTGGGTATGATGAGAGAGATTGAGGATAGACTAGAAATACCTGTTGGTTTTATTGAATCTGATTTGGTTGATCCAAGGTATTTCTCTTACTCAAATATTAAAAATAGATTAGAATCATTTTTTCAAATGTTAGAGCAAAGAAAGGCAATGGAAACAGTGAATAACAAATAAACAGACAATGAAAAAATATTATTTAGGTATTGATTTAGGCTCTACAACTTCCAAAGCAGTTATCATTAACGAAAAAGATGAGATAATTGGAAGAGGAATTACAAACACAAGAGCAAACTATAAAGTAGCTGCCGATATTGCAAGAGAAGAAGCTACTTATGATGCAAGATTTACTCTTCTTACTCAAAGGATGCAAGAAGAGATTGACTCGAAACCAGAGTTTAAAAAATACATGCAAGATATCCGTTCTGTGTTTCAGTATAGACAGTTTAAAAGAAGAATGGATAGTTTGAGAAAGATGTTATTGCAAACTGTTGATTCATTTTCTTATGACAACAAGGAAGATGTAAAACAAGCATTAATTAAGATACTGAATGTTATTGAGCCACAAATCAGAAATGAATTTGTTAATGAAGATTTAGGTTCTAAAAATCAGTTTTTTCGTGATATTGTAAGTGAAAGATATAATCATGAAGTAGAGAAGGCGGAAAAATTAGTTTTTGAACCCTTAATGTTGGCGTTCGACAAGAGTATTACTCCAGTTGAGAACGAAATGGTACAATATAACTTTAAGGAATTAGTAGATGAATCAATGAATGTCTTAGAAGAAAAATACAAAGGATTAGTTGATGAGCCAGAACATAAAGATAGAGAAGATTGGTATTATGCAGAGCTAAATGCTGTAAAAAGTAATTATAAAAATGTAGAGAGTACTCTTAGAGAGCACATTGATGAAATTGCTGATGAAGATATACATATTGCGAATATGATAGGTACAGGTTATGGTAGGGCATTGCTTCCTTTCCCAGAGGATTGTATTAAATCTGAGATTTTATGTCATGCATTTGGAGCTCATGCAGTATTTCCAAATACACGAACAGTTTTAGATATTGGAGGACAAGATACCAAAGCAATTCAGGTAGATAGTCATGGTTTAGTTACTTCTTTTCATATGAATGACAGATGTGCAGCAGGTTGTGGTAGATATTTAGGATATATTGCTGATGAGTTTGGAATTTCATTAAATGAGTTAGGGCCTGAGGCATTGGAGGCAGATAAAGAAGCAACAATCTGCTCTACTTGCACCGTTTTTGCAGGTGCTGAGGTGAAGGAGCTCCTACATAATGGAGAAAAAAGACCAAATATCTTAGCAGGACTACATAAAGCAATTGTACAAAGAGCTATGTCCCTAATTGCTCGTTCAGGAGGTGTAAGAAATGAGTTTACTTTTACAGGAGGAGTTGCTAGAAATCAGGCAGTTTTAAAATATGTAAAACAAATGGTAACCGATTCTTATGGGGATCTTACAATGAACATTCATACGGATTCTATATTTATGGGAGCATTAGGAGGAGCTATGTTTGCCAGAAGAAATATAGAAGTTGATTTACCGTCTAAAAAAAAATAATATGAGCGATATAATTTATACAATGGGAGTTGATGTAGGAGGAAGTTACATCAAATCCGTGTTGGTTTCTTACAATAAAGAAACTGGCGACCATAAAGTGTTAGATAAACAAACAGAAAAGATTAGAAAAAGAAATCCTAAAGTTGTGGCCACTGAGACTGTTTCTGCAATATTGGAAAGAAATAATTTAGATTATGATAAAGACATTGCTTATTTATCATCTACTGGTGAAGGAGAAATGGTGGAAAGAAAGACAGGTCATTTTTATAGTATGACTTCTCATTCTAGGGGTGGAAAACACTTTTTTCCAAATGCAAAAACAGTAGTTGATATGGGAGGACTTTATGTTCGTGCCATAAAAATTGATGAAAAAGGAAAGGTGATGGACTATAAAATGACTGGTCAATGTGCTTCAGGCTCAGGTCAGTTTATTGAGAATATTTCTAGATATCTTGGTTTAGCAATTGAGGAAGTTGGAGAAATGTCATTAAAAGCAGATAATCCAGAAGTTCCTTCAGGGATCTGTGCTGTACTTGCAGAAACTGATGTAATTAACTTAGTTTCAAAAGGACTTTCCACTCCAAATATTGTAAAAGGAATCAATCTTTCTATAGCGCAGAGAGTAGTGAAATTACTAGGAGCTCTTAAAGCAGAATCTCCTATTGCACTTGTTGGTGGTATGGGAATGAATGAAGGAATGGTACAAGCAGTGGAAGAGCTTGCAGAAGGAAAGAAAAATAGAGATTTTAAGTTTTTAAGTAATAATGAAGCAATCTACTCTGGAGCAATTGGAGCTGCACTTTGGGGAGGTTTTCGTTATTATAAACTGAAGGAAAAAGGGATGAGATTATAAAATATGGGAACACTTCATTCAGAAATAACATTAGGTGAAATTGTAAAAAACATTCCAACTTTACTGATAAATAATAGTAAGGAGTTTTCTGATAAAGTTGTATTTCAGGAGAAAGTAAATGGTGTTTTTGAAGGAATTATTTGGAGTGATTTTGTCTCAAACATTAAAAATATTGCATCTAATCTTTCTGATTTAGGTTTTGAAAAAGGAGATAAGATGGTTATTTATTCTCCTAACAGACTGGAAATGTTGGAGTTGGAATTGGCAGTGATGTCAGTTGGAGGTATAGCGGTTCCAATCTTTGCTTATTTCCGTGAAGATACTGCAAAACTCTTAATGGAACATTCTGATTCTACTTATTTGGCTGTTGCTAGTCAGATTCAATTAGATAGAACAGATTCTACATTCCCATTTAAAAAAGTCATCCATTTTGATGAAGTAAAAAGTGAGCTTTTTAACAATTTAGTGTGTTTTAATTTTTTGTTAAATAAGAATGAAAAAGAGTTTCTGGATTTAGATATTTCCCCTGATACTATTTGTTTAAATATGTACACTTCTGGTACTATGGGGACTCCAAAATGCGTACAATTATCTCATAAGAATATATTGTCACAACAAGCTGCAGTTAAAGAAATTTTAAAAGTAAATCAAGAAGACAGATTTCTTTCGTATTTACCTTGGCATCATAGTTTCGGTGGAATTTTTGAGCTTTTTACAGCACTTTATAATGGAGCAGCTTATTCTTTGGAATCTTCTTTTGGGAAAGATACAAAAGAGATAATGCAAAATTGGAAAGAGATAAAACCAACTGTATTTTTTTCTGTTCCAAAAGTATTTCAAAATTTAGTTGAATTATGTAATCAGGATGAAAGCACAAAACAACTTTTCTTTAATTCTGGTCTTAAATTTATTTTCACAGCAGCTGCAGCACTTCCAATCAACTTATCTACTCTTTTTCAGGAAAAAGGAATTGCAGTAATTGAAGGTTGGGGTTTAACTGAAACTTCTCCTTGCTGCACTCTTACAAATCCTAATTTAGAAAGGGAGGAAGGAGTGGTTGGCCTTCCAATTCCTGGGGTAAGTGTCAGAATTTCAGAGGATGATGAAATTCAAGTTAAAGGACCAAATGTGATGAGTGAGTACTATGAAAATGATGAGGCTAATAAAGATACTTTTACAGATGATGGCTGGTATAGAACTGGTGATGTAGGTGCTTTAACTTCAACAGGATTGAAGTTAATTAGTAGAAAAGATAGAATTTTCAAACTCTCAAATGGTGAAAAAGTAATTCCTACTGATTTAGAAAAAATTATTGAGAAGAAATGTCATTATGTGCAATATGTAATTGTTTCCGGAAGTGGTTATGATTATCCTGTAGCACTTATTTTCCCAAATCAAAATATGTTAAAAAATCCTGATTATCAGAAATCTCCTGAAGATGGTTGTTTTTGTCCTAGAGATATTAATGAATTTGGAAAATGTCTGCAAGGTTGTTTAAGGCAATCTAATGATGAGTTAAAACAGAAATTTGCAAAAATAAAAAAGGCAATTGTGCTGAATTCTTGTCTTTCATTAGATGATAACACACTTACTCCATCAATGAAGATGGCGCCAAAAAGAGTATTGGAAAAATATAAAGATTATTATCAGGATTTATATGGGGAAGAACTTCCAACAGGTGATGAGTTGTATGTAATTGATTTAGCAGAATAAATGAGTAATTATAAAATACATACAACCACAGATTTAAAGCAATTAATGAAGATGTATTTCTCTGATTTAATTACATCAAGGAAAGTAGCTTGGTGTACTTCTGTTGGTCCTGCTGAACTTTTAAGAAGTTTTGGTTTTGAGGTGTATTTTCCTGAAAATCATGGAGCACTTTTAGGCGCTAGTCGAACTGCAATGGATTTTATTCCAGAATCAGTGAAGCTAGGGTATGCTGGAGATATTTGCTCCTATTTAACTGCAGATATCGGATCTTATTTACAGAAGAAAACTCCACTTACAAAGCAATATGGAATGGATGGGATTCCAATACCAGATTTGATAGTTTATAACACCAATCAATGTAGAGAGGTTCAGGATTGGTTTATGTGGTTTGCAAATGAATTTAATTGTCCAATTTTCGGAGTAAAACCTCCAAGATATTTAGATACAGTGAGTAAGGAAGATATTGAGGACGTGTCCTCACAATTTAAAGAAATGATTCCACTTTGTGAGAAATCATCAGGAAATAAGTTTGATATTGATAAATTCAGACACACATTAAATTTAAGTAAAGAAGCAACTGATTTATGGAAGGATTGTTTGAATACAGGAAAGAATTCTCCTTCACCTATTAGCTTTTTTGATGGTACAATTCACATGGGCCCAATTGTGGTTTTAAGAGGAACTGAAATGGCGAAAGAATATTACTCAAAACTTCTTTCTGAACTTCAAAATAATGTAGAAAATGGAATTGGTTTTTTAGAAAAACCAGATAGTAGAGTGTATTGGGAAGGGATGCCAATTTGGGGTAAATTAAGATATTTTTCTAATCTTTTTGCAGATAATAATTCTGCAGTAGTTGCATCTACTTATTGTAATTCTTGGGTGTTTGATGCATTTGATAGTAAAGATCCTTTTGAATCTTCAGCACTTGCTTATACCGAAATTTTTATTAATAGAAGTGAGGAAGCAAAGTTTGAAATTCTAAAAAAACACATTCAAGATTTTAATATTAATGGTATGATTTTCCATGATGCAAAAACTTGTTTTAACAATTCAAATGCACGATTTGGGATGCCACAAAGATTAAAAGAAGAAACTGGAATAGAAACATTGGTTATTGAAGGAGATTTATGTGATTTACGATTCTTCTCTGAAGGGCAAACTACTACCAAAGTAGAAACTTTTATTGAACAGATGAATTAATGCAAGAAAAAAAGAAAATAGCAATTATAGGATTAGGCCCTGTAGGAATGGTTTTGGCTGTGTATTTGAGAAATGCAGGGCATGATATTGCACTTTTTGTTAGAAGTGAGGATAAGAAAGAAGTAATTAAAAATAATGGATTAACTCTTAAAGGTTTTTTAGATAAAAAAGCAGAGTTTACTTATGTTTTTGATGATATTTCTGAGATAAAAAACTTTAATCCTGATGCAGTAATTTCAGCCGTGAAATCGCACCAAATTGCATTGTTATTAGAAATGATAAAACCACATATTTCTGAAAATACCTTAATGCTTTGTGCTCAGAACGGTATAGATACTGAGTTTGAATACAGTCCAATTTTTGACAACCATCACTTACTAAGAATGGTGATAAATTATGCAGGAAAATTAGTCAATAATTCAGAAACAGAGGTAGTGTTTTTTAATGCTCCAAATTATATTGCATCTTTAGAAAAAGAAAATAATGAGATTTCAGAAATTATAGCAAGCTCATTATCAGAAAATAATTTAGATACTATTTCATGTTCTTATCGGGATTTAAAGAAAAGTATTTGGGAGAAAACAATTCTTAATTCTTCTCTGAGTGCATTATGCGCACTTTCAAAATTGACCATGTTAGAGGCTATGTCCGATCCTGATTTGGTCTTAGTTATAAGACAAACAATTGAGGAGTCAATTCAGGTTGCACAGAAAGAAGGCATCAAAATTGATAATGATTTCTTAGATCATTGTATGGTTTATTTAACAAAAGCAGGAAACCATTTTCCTTCATTAGCGGTTGATTTTATAAATAATAAAACTACTGAAATTGATTTGTTTAATGGTAAGATTGTGGATTATAGTAAGAGTCATAATTTAAGAACTCCAATTAACTCTGCATTCACCTCTATGATGAGAGCAATGACTGCAAAAGCAAAAAGAGAGCAACTAAATCAAGCGATATGACAACAGAAAACATATGTTATTTAGGAGTAGATATTGGTTCATCTTTTACAAAGTTTGTTGTAATTGATAAAGATGAGGATATTATTCTTTCTAATGTTACTAAAACCTTAAATAGAGATAAATCTGTTCTAAGAAATATCTTAAAAGATATTGATGAGAGGTTCAATATTGTAAATGTTTGTGCTACTGGTTATGGAAGAAAATATTTTGAAATTGCGAACATTACTAAAACTGAAATCTATTGTTCCTCTGTTGGAGTTAATTCACTTTACCCAGAAGAAAAAACAATTATTGACATAGGAGGTGAGGATATAAAGGTGATAAAAAGTAACGATAAAGGAAAGGTAGAGGATTTTTATATGAACACTAAATGTGCTGCAGGAACTGGAACATTTATCACTGAAATAGCAGAAAGAGCTGAGTTAGATTTATCAAAGATGAGTGAGTTGGCATCAAGATCTGTAATGAATAAGGAATTAAATAGTTTTTGTACTGTTTTTGCAAAAACCGAAATAATGAAGTGGATTCTAGATGAGGTTTCAGAAGAGGATTTATCAAGAGGAATCTATATTTCAATTGTAAACAGAATAACAAAACTAAAAATGGACAAATCGGTTCCAATCTATTTAATAGGTGGTGTTGCAGCTTTTCATCCATTTTTAAAAAATATTATGGAAGAGATGTTTCAAAAGGAAATAATTGTACCAAATAGTCCTCAAATGATAAATGCATTTGGCGCAGCGGTAGAAGCAAAAAATAACAAAAAAATAAAGAATGAAAGCATATCACGATAAAGAAAAAGGAATAGGAATCACATATGATGATTTATTTTTAATTGGAGGGGCAAGAACTGCATTCGGAAGATTAAGTGGAAGTTTAGGAGGAGTTTCTCCAACAGATTTAGGTATTTTTGCATCAAGAGGTGCATTGGAAAAATCTGGAGTAGATGCAAAAGATATTGACCAAGTAATAATGGCAAATATCGGGCAGAGCTCTGCAGACTCTTACTTTTTACCAAGACATATATCATTATATTCTGGTGTTCCAGAAGGAGTCTCATCTCTTATGGTCCAAAGAATTTGTGGTTCAGGGTTTGAGACAATCATAACAGGCGCTGAGCAGATCACACTTGGTAAAGCAAAAGCAACTTTATGTGGAGGAACTGAAAATATGACTCTTTCTCCAACGGTAAGTTTTGGTAATCGGAATGGTTATGCTCTTGGAAGAATTGAGTTCTTAGATATGTTGTGGGAAGCGCTTAACGATACTGCAGCAGTTCCAATGGGGGTTACAGCTGAGAATATTGCAAAGAAGCATGGTATTACTAAAGAGGAAGTAAATGTTTTTGCAAAGCAATCTATTGATAGGTATCTAAAAGCAAAAGAAGAAGGATTCTTTGATGATGAGATTATTCCACTAAATTCAACTGTATTTGAAGTAGAAGGGTTGAATCCAAGAAAGATTAGGTTACCAAGAAAAGTTACTGATTTTGTAACTGATGAAAATGTACGTCCTGCAGATTTAGAAAAAATGGCAAAGTTACCAACTGTTTTTGCAAAAGATGGAGTACAAACAGCAGCAAATTCATCAGGGATTGTAGATGGAGCAGCAGCGGTTGTAGTTGCAAATAAAGAATTTTGTAATGATAAGAATCTAAAACCACTGAGTAGAATTGTAGCTTCTGCTACTTGTGGAATTGATCCTAGATATATGGGGTTAGGTCCTGTTTCGGCAATAAATTTAGTATTAGAAATGGCAGATCTTAAAATGGAAGATATTGGACTTGTAGAAATAAATGAGGCTTTCGGAGCTCAATATTTAGGGTGTGAGAAAGAATTAGGATTTTCTAGAGATATTGGAAATGTAAACGGAGGGGCAATTGCAATGGGACATCCACTTGCAGCTACAGGAACTAGAATCTCTTTAACAATATCAAGAGAAATGAAAAGGAGAGGAGTAAGATATGGTGTAGCTTCAGCATGTATTGGAGGAGGCCAAGGAACAGCAATTTTATTTGAGAATACAAATATTTAAAAATGGAAGAAAAAATGATTCAATGGAAAATGGTGGAAAAGGGTGCTGACTTTGAGTTGGTAGAATCATCACTTCCAACAGTAAAGGAAGGTGAAGCATTAATTAAGATTGCTGGTTGCGGTGTGTGTCATACTGATATTAGTTTTTGGCATCATGGAGTTAAAACAAAACAAGAGTTACCTTTAACTTTAGGTCATGAAATTAGCGGAACTGTTATTGATGGTCCTGAGGAGTGGAATGGAAAAAATGTGATTATTCCTGCAGTTTTACCGTGTGGAGATTGTGAGCTTTGCAATAATGGAAGAAGTAATATTTGTCAAAAACAACTCATGCCTGGAAATGATTTTGAAGGTGGTTTTGCATCTCATATTGTTGTCCCTTACAAATATCTTTGCCATGTGCCGGATAAGATTTTAGAAAAATATATACTTCCTCAACTTTCTGTTATTGCGGATGCAATTTCAACACCATATCAGGTAATAGATAAATCAGAATTACAGAAAGGGGATCTCGCAATTGTGATTGGCGTTGGAGGAGTTGGAATCTATGGTGCTCAAATAGCGAAAATAAAAGGAGCGAAAGTTTTAGCACTAGACGTTGATGACACAAAGCTTGAAATTGCAAAAAACAATGGAATTGATGCAACCTTAAATACAAAAGGGTTAGACTTTAGAGATATTAAAGGCAAGGTAAGAAAAATTGCAAAGGATCTTGGGGTTTCTCGCTTTGGATGGAAGATTTATGAAATGTCAGGCACAACTCCTGGTCAAGAATTAGCTTTTGGTCTAATTACATTTACCTCCACACTTTCAATTGTTGGATTTACTATGGATAAGTTAAACGTGAGACTGAGTAACTTAATGGCGTTTGATGCAAAACTTATCGGAACTTGGGGGTGTAAACCAGAACTTTATCCAGAGGTAGTTGATTTAGTCGCAGAAGATAAATTGAGGGTGGATCAGTTTGTTGAAACTTTCCCTTTATCAGAAATAAATAAAGTTTTTAAAAATACATTAAATCATAAATATAACAAAAGATCGGTTTTAGTACCGTAAATTATTAACACGTAAAATTATAAATTATGTTGAATAATCATAACTTAGTAGATCACAATTACACAGAGATTTTATTTGAAA
>CAJWUS010000043.1 GCA_913047525.1 uncultured Flavobacteriales bacterium
AGTTATCCGATTAAATGGAGAATTCATAGTGAACCCATCTCCTGCTCAAATGGAAAAAGCAGATATTGACCTTATGGTTGGAGCTTCAGCTGATAGTGTAGCAATGGTAGAAGGAGAAATGAGTGAAGTATCGGAAGCAGAGATGATTGAAGCTATAAAAATTGGACATAAAGCTATTAAAGTTCAGTGTGCAATGCAAACTGAATTAGCGTCTGAAATTACTACTTCTTCTCCAAAAAGAGAATATTGTCATGAAACCCATGATGAAGCTTTGAGAGAAAAAGTCAGAAAAGAAACTTACGATAAAGTTTATGCAGTTGCTGCTGAAGGTTTAGGAAAAGATGAAAGATCAACTAAATTTAAACAAGTAAAACAAGATTGGATTGATTCTTTAACAGAAGAAGTTGAAGAATACGATTCTAAATTAATTGGAGAATATTACCATGACGTAGAAAAAGAAGCAGTTAGAGCATTAGTTTTAAATGAAGGGAAAAGATTAGACGGTAGAGAAACTACTGAAATCAGGCCTATCTGGTGTGAGATTGACTACTTACCAAGTCCTCATGGTTCGGCAGTATTCACTAGAGGTGAAACGCAATCACTCACTACTGTAACGCTCGGTACAAAAATGGATGTAAACAGATTAGATGGCGTAACTTACCAAGGCCATGAGTCCTTTTATTTACACTACAACTTCCCTCCATTCTCTACAGGAGAAGCTAGAATGAAATTTAATGTAAGTAGGAGAGAAATCGGACACGGAAACTTAGCGCAAAGAGCATTAAAAAAGATGATTCCTGCAGATAATCCTTACACAGTAAGAATTGTTTCTGATATTTTAGAGTCAAATGGATCATCTTCAATGGCAACTGTTTGTGCTGGTACTTTAGCACTTATGGATGCTGGTATAAAAATTGAAAAACCAGTATCAGGAATAGCTATGGGATTAATCTCTAATGAAAAGGACCCAAATAACTATTCTGTACTTTCTGACATTCTAGGTGATGAAGATCATCTTGGAGATATGGATTTTAAAGTTTGTGGTACTGCTGATGGAATTACTGCTTGTCAAATGGATATTAAAGTACAAGGATTATCTTATGATATCTTGGAGCAAGCTCTTAATCAAGCAAAAGATGGTAGATTACATATTTTAAGTAAATTAACGGAAGTAATTGAAAAACCGAGAACTGAGTTAAAACCTCAAACACCAAAAATTGTTATTTTGGAAATTCCAAAATCGACTATCGGTGGAGTGATTGGCCCAGGCGGAAAAGTAATTCAAGAAATGCAAGAAGCTACTGAAACGGTAATAACCATTGAAGAAATTGATGGACACGGAAGAGTAGAGATTTTAGGAACGAATCAAGAAAGAATTGATAATGCCATTTCTAAAATTAGAGAAATAGCATTTGTTCCTGAGGAAGGAAAAACTTATAAAGGAAAAGTTAAATCGATTATGCCTTATGGCGCTTTTGTTGGTATTTCTAACAATGTAGATGGACTTTTACATATTTCTGAAATAAATTGGGATAGAGTAGAAAAAGTAGAGGATGTTCTAAAAGAAGGAGAGGAAATAGAGGTTAAACTTATCGCTATTGACGAAAGAAGTGGTAAGCTAAAACTATCTAGGAAAGTACTACTTCCAAAACCTGAAAGAAAAGAATCATAATTTTTTCAAAAAATTTTGTAACCTTATTAAAATATGTGCGTATAAGCGCACAGTTTATTAATCTAAAAGTTATTTTTTTATGAGACAATTAAAAATCACCAAACAGGTTACCAACAGAGATACTGCATCTCTAGATAAGTATTTACAAGAGATTGGAAGGGTTGACTTAATTACTGCTGAAGAAGAAGTAGAATTAGCACAGAAAATAAAGGTAGGAGACAAAAATGCCTTAGAAAAATTGACAAAAGCAAACTTGCGTTTTGTAGTTTCGGTAGCAAAACAGTACCAAAACCAAGGGCTTACTCTTCCTGATTTGATAAATGAAGGAAACCTAGGACTTATAAAAGCAGCTAAAAGATTTGATGAAACAAGAGGTTTCAAATTTATTTCTTATGCCGTTTGGTGGATTCGTCAATCTATTCTACAAGCATTAGCAGAGCAATCTAGAATTGTACGCTTGCCTTTAAATAAAATTGGATCTATAAATAAAATAAATAAAGCTTTTGCTAGGTTAGAACAAAAGTTTGAACGCCCTCCAACAGCAGAAGAAATTGCTGATTATGTTGAACTATCCATCACAGAAGTAAAAGAATCACTTAAAAATTCCGGAAGACATATATCTATGGATGCGCCACTTATTGATGGAGAGGACAGTAATATGTATGATGTTTTAAGAAGTGATGAAAGTCCTAGCCCTGATACTGAGCTAATGATGGAGTCTTTAAGAAACGAAATCAGAAGAGCATTAGATACCCTAACGCCAAGAGAAGCAGATGTGATTTCTTCTTACTTTGGACTGAACAAAGGGCATGCTATGACTTTAGAAGAAATTGGAGAGAAGTTTGATTTGACTCGTGAGCGAGTTAGGCAAATTAAAGAAAAAGCGGTGAGGCGATTAAAGCATACTTCAAGAAGTAAAATACTAAAAACCTATTTAGGTTAAAATTTTAGAGAGGGCTTTCGCCCTCTTTTTTTACATTTGCCAAAAAAATATGAGCCATAAAATAGCCCCTTCCATTTTAGCAGCCGATTTTGGCAATCTGAAAAGAGATTGCGAAATGGTAAACAATAGCCAAGCTGATTGGTTCCACCTTGATGTAATGGATGGTGTTTTTGTTCCAAATATATCGTTTGGAATGCCAATTATCAAAAGTGTAAACTCTTATGCTACTAAAACTTTAGACGTACACTTAATGATAGTGGATCCAGATAGATACATTCAAACTTTTGAAAAGATAGGTGTAGATGTTTTAACTGTACATTATGAAGTTTGTACTCATCTTCACAGAACAATTTCAGCAATAAAAGAAGAGGGAATGAAAGCAGGAGTTGCTCTAAATCCGCATACACCTGTAAATTTACTTGCAGATATTCTTAATGATTTAGACCTGGTTTGCATTATGTCTGTTAATCCTGGGTTTGGAGGACAATCTTTTATAGAAAATACATATGAAAAAGTAAAGCAATTAGCACATCTGAGAAAAACAAATAATACTAATTTTTTAATTGAAATTGATGGAGGGGTTAGCACTACAAATGCTAGAAAATTATTAGATGCTGGTGCTGATGTATTGGTTGCTGGAAGTTTTGTTTTTAAATCTGATAACCCTGCACAAACGATTGCCGATTTAAAGGCAGTTTAGTTCCCGTCTAAATAATTTCTTAAATATTCAAAATTCTGCATTAAATCGCCATTTTGACAAATGGTTGCGTTTTCTATAATTTCATCATTATCTTCATTTAATAAAAGTGGAAATATTTTTTCAATCAAATTCTCACCAAAATCTTCTGATGCATCTTTCGGTAATTCTGAGGGTAAATTATCTACAGCCATTACTGCAATTACGCCTTCTTTTGTAAAATCATCTTCTTTTTCGGTAATCGGATTGTAGCCATAAATAGGCGCATTAATTTCTGAAGAACGAATGGTGCAAGCAATTGGTCCATTAATATCACAAGAAATATCAGCAACTGTTTTTATTTTAAAATGGTGACTCTTTACATCTTCTCTGGTAAAAAAGAATGGAGAGCCCTCACTATAATAATGTCCAGCTATGAAAATATCTGCATGTTTTGCATACTTCATAAAAGAGGATACATAAAACTCTGGCTGATTGTAAAATTCAAATTTATTAAATGTAGTACTGTCTATTCTTTGATTATAATCTTCAATACTTAATTGAACAAAAACGGCCTCTTCAAAAGTTTCATTAACAAATTCTTCTTTGCTTACTTCTTTTATTCTAGCTTTTTGCAAAGTTTCTAAAACACCATTACCAGCCCTGCCATTTCCTGTTGCAATTATTTTTTCCTTATTGAAATTTAAACACTCTAATTCTGCTTCTATTTCTTGCCGATTACTGCATAAATGAGCTGCCTTTAAATTGTATTGTCCTGATTTTAATCCGTAAGTAAGTAACCCGTTATAAGCCCCAACAATTCCAGCATATCTACCAAAACCAAGTAATCGTTTTCCCTTTTTGTTTCTGATAACTTCATAATCTACCATCTTTATTTTCTTGTCAATCATGGCTTTCAAAAGCCCTCTATTGTAATCTTGCTTTTTCATGGTATGCGAGAAAAAAAGATATGTTTTATCAGCTATTAAACTTTCAATAGGCACTTCCTTAATACCTAAAAGCACATCACAATCAGAAATATCCTTTACTATATTTACGCCTAAATCTTCATACTCCTGATCATGAAAACATCTGATTTTACTGCTTTGCACAAAAAGTGCAACAGATGGATATTGTGCTATTAATCGTTTACACTGGTTAGGTGATAATGGCACTCGCTTATCAAATGGAACTTTATCTTCTCTTAAAATACCAATTTTCATCTATAAATTATTTTGATTACAAAAATAGAAAAGGCAAGAGATAAAAAGGGCTTATTTACTAACTTTGCAAAAATTTTACACGTTCTTTTATATATTGGGGCTGACTGGATTTGACAGCAAGATGCGTTGAATAGTAAGCATGTCGAGCATTGTATTTTGGCTCGTAAATATCAAGATTCAAATTTTTTAATTGGCGAGTATAACTACGCTTTAGCTGCCTAATTTTTATAATTAGATAAGCTTTTGTCTCCATCAAAGGACTTCCTGACGCCTTTGATTTATGAGGCATCATTAATGTTAGGATAGTTTACAAACAGCTTCTGTTTGTAGGCAAAATTTTAGAAGCTAAGGATTGGTTTTGGTTGCTTATTACCTACCCTTTCTCGAAAAACAAAATAGGATAAACATGTAGAAAATTATTTAATTCCTTGTTTGGACGCGGGTTCGAAACCCGCCAGCTCCACCAAAAATAAACCCACTCAAGAGTGGGTTTTTATTTTATATAAGATTCTTTAATTCTTCTAAACTACCTTCTAATTCTTTCTTTCTTTCCTCTCCTAAATCTCTATCAATATCCTGGAATTGAAACATCATAGTTTCTAAATCATGCTGGGAAAGTAGGGTTTCTGCACTAATAAATAATTCTTCATTCTCTGCAGCAATATGATCGCTTAGATTTTCACAATAATCGATTAGTTCTGAAAAAGCTATTTTAACATCTACCTCTAAAGAATCTTCAATATCAGATATATACTCTCTAAAATCTTCATGATTTTCTAACATCTCTGCAATAATATTCATTCCCATTACTTCATTCTCTTCTGAAATTTTCTGAAACAATAATTCTTCCTCTTTATGATGGTGATATTTATCCGCATAATGTCTGAAAAAGTAAATTAATTTTATACAAAACTCTTTCCATTTCTCGGGATTCTTGTTCAATAAATTTTCTGAATCTTTTGCTATTTCTACTGCTGATAAGATTACTTCATGTTCATCATACAATACTTTTGTATATTCCATTAAAATATCTCTTTTAATCCTTCTTTTATAAATACTCCAATCATCTCTTTTCTGTATTCTCTTGAATATAAATCAGTTTTTACAATTCTACATTTTTTAGTAGATTTTGTAATTATCTCATCTGTTGAAGTATTCTTTTTAAAATCCAAAACAATAGGTTTTGGGTCAACACCTCCTAGAGCTACTCTTATATTCTTCTCATTCCAGGAAATTGCACAAGTAAGAGAAGTAAATTCTAATGTTTTTCGTTCTCTCAATTTCTTGAAAAACACTTTTAAATTATTCTTTGGAATAATTATCTCTTTTATAATTGTTTCTGCACTTAAATTATGAGGATTTATTCCATCACCAGAATAAATATCTTCTAAGAGAACTCTTTCTTCTCCTTCATTATTTACAATACAAACGCTTGCATTTAAACTAATCAAAACTGGTGCAGTATCCGAAATCATTTTCGCATAACAACTTCTTTTACCACCAGAAGCAATACAAATATCTCCTTCACATTTAAGGCAATTCCCTGCCGCTTCTCTCCACCACTCAGATTGATTGTAATACATACATCTATTATCACAAAGTAAGTTACCCCCAAGAGTTGCAGATTTTCTAATAAGTGGAGATGATACACTCTTCACAGACTGAATAAATGTTGGAAATAACCCTTCTAATTCTTTATTGTTTTCCAAATCAGAAAGAATTGTTGAGCTTCCAATTCTCACTTCATTATCATCAATTTTTAAAAATTTTATTTCTTTAATCTCTGATATATCAATAAGTGTTTTGGAAGTATTATTTTTCTGATACTTATTTATCATCACATCAGTACCACCAGAGATATAAGAAAAATCAGAATTAATCTTACTAAATTCTATTGCCTGAGAACAAGACTTTGCTATTAAGTATTTATTCTCCATTTTCCTTATTCTTAATTTTTCTTAAAACATCCTCTGCCCTAATCG
The DNA here is from genome assembly GCA_913047525.1 of uncultured Flavobacteriales bacterium. The sequence goes on from CAJWUS010000043.1 coordinate 6,497, forward strand.
GTAAAGAAGTAATTCTAATACCAACTGCATCATAAATTGCATTTGCAATTGCAGGTAAAACAGGATGAATTGCTCCCTCTCCACATTCTTTAGCTCCAAATGGTCCTTCAGGGTCTATACTTTCAATTATATTAGTATGAATTGCAGGGGTATCAACAGAAGTAGGAATCTTATAATCTAGGAAATTTGCATTAAGCAACATTCCATTATAATATTTCATCTGCTCACTCATTACCTGACCTAATCCCATATGCCAACTACCTTCTAATTGCCCTTGAACCGCCAAAGGATTTATTGCTTTTCCAGCATCATGTGCTCCCCAAATATTTATCAGATTTACTTCCCCAGTTTCTTTATTCACATCTACTTCAGCAATAACTGAACCAAAAGAATAAGACGGACTAAGACCTGCTCCTGCCCCTTTAAAATCACCTCCTAATTTTGGCGAATTATAATATCCTGATGTACTAACAGCCCCAACTTTATTTGTCAGAAATACAATTGCTTCCTTCCAAGTTAAATCCACTTTTTTATCATTAGAAAAAACTCTTTCTTTAGATAGATTTAGTTCTGACTTCATTATATCATGAGCTTTACTAACCGATTTTAGAACTTCCTCCTTCAAATTTTCTGCTGCCATTTTTGCTGCATTTCCTGCCATAAAAGTTACTCTACTAGAATAACTTCCCAAGTCTATTGGAGTAAGTAAAGTGTCTGCTGCTACAACAAAAATATTATCCATACTAAGCCCTAAAACTTCCGCAACAATTATTGCCAACATAGTATCGCTTCCCTGCCCTATATCACTAGCACCTGAAGTAACTAGAACTCTACCATCCATATCCACTTTTAAGTGAACTACTGATTGAGGATATTCATTCCAATGAATTGGAAGTGCAGAACCACTAATAAAAAACCCACCTGCAACACCTAATCCTTTTCCACTTTCTAACTTCCTATACCTAGTTTTCCAATCAGATTGATTCATTACAGTCTCCAAACATTGCCTACTTCCGTTTGATGTAATTCTATATTGCCCTACAGTAATTGAATTCTCTGAAATCAAATTATCTAACCTCAACTGACAAGGGTCAATATTTGCTTTTTGTGCTAATTCATCTAATAAAGTTTCTACAGCAAAACGAGAATTTACTGCTCCATGCCCTCTCATTGCGCCACTTTGAGGTTTATTTGTGTAAACTCTTCTTGTTCTAAAACCAAAATTTTTAATATCATAAGGTGCCTGTAACAACACTCCATTGTAGTAAGAGGTTACCACTCCAAAACTACCATACGCTCCACCATCAATAACAATATCTGCATCCAAAACTGAGATTTTATTATTTTTATCCAATCCCATTTTAACTCCTAATTTGGTAGGATGACGACCATGATTAGTAAGAAAAACTTCTTCTCTATTAAGTTTCACACGAATTGTTCTTCCTAACTTTTTCGCTAAGTAAGAAATGATAATCTCATGAGGGAAAGGATCTGATTTTCCTCCAAAACCACCACCCAAATATGGTTTAATCACTCTAATTCTATTCATAGGAATCTCTAAAACCTTAGCAAGATATCTGTGTAAATAATGAGGGACTTGAGTTGCTGTCTTAATTGTTAATCCATTTTCATCCCAGTTGGCAATTGCTGCATGTGGCTCGGTAAATCCATGATTAACTCCTTCAAATTCAAACTCTCTTTCTACTTTATGATGTGAATTTTCATATCCTTCTTCTTGATCTCCGAATCTCAATTCCGCCTTTTTATGTATATTGTTATTAAACCTAGAATGAGAGTGAATTTGCTGATTCTCTCCAACATCTTCAATAGAATCCATCATCTCCAGATACTCCTTAATTGGCTCATATTCTACCTTTATTTTAGAAAGTGCTTGTTCTGCTATTTGTTCTGTTTCTGCAACTAAAGCCACAACAATTTCTCCAATATATCTCGTTTTATCAACTGCAAGTGCTGTTTCGTCTTCCGAAATTGGAAGAACTCCAAATTTATTTGGTAATTCTTTCCCAATAACGACATCTACAACACCATCCATTTGTAATGCTTTATCAAACTCAATGGATTTTATTTTTGCATGTGCAAAAGGACTTCTTAAAAACTTACAATGTAATGCATTCTTCTCAAGTATATCATCTGTATAATCCGCTTCTCCTTTTACTTTCTTAATAGCTTCAATATAAGGTCTCCCTTCACCAATCATTTTAAACTTATCAGAATCATTTGCAGATTTTTCTTCAGAATATTCCTTGATTGCATCAATAATCTTTTTATAACCAGTACATCTGCACAGATTTCCTGAGAGACCTTCTTCAATTTCTTGTCTTGTTGGGTTAGGATTTTCTTTTAAAAAATCTAAAGTTGACATTATCATTCCCGGAGTACAAAAACCACATTGAAGAGCTCCTTTTTCTATAAATTTCTGTTGTAAAGGATGAGGAGTTCCCTTATCTGCAATATGCTCAATAGTAGAAATTCGTTTTCCAACACATTTCAAGACTGGAGTTATACACGACTGAACAGCAACACCATTTAGATGAACTGTACACGCTCCGCAACTACCTTGTTCACAACCTATCTTTGTACCAGTAAGTTCAATTTTATTACGCAAAACATAAGCAAGAGTATCGTGCTGATCAACTAAAAGTTGATGAGTTCTACCGTTTACCCATAACTCAATTTGTGTCATCTTACTTGTATCTTGAAATTTATTTATTTTTCCAATTAGGCTTTCTTTTTTCTAAAAATGCATTTATCCCCTCATTTGCATCCTCCGTTTGCATCAAATCGTTCACATACATACTTTCTAATTGAGGAAGAAATTTACCCATTATATGATTGAAAAATGTACGAGAAGTTTTTATTGCAAACCTTAGTGAAGAAGCGCTTTTTGGCAATATATATTTCTCAATCCATAAATTTACACCTTTATTTAAACTTTCCTTATTTTCAAAAACTTCTGCAATAAGTCCTATTTCTTCAGCTTTATCGGCTGAAACAGATTTTCCAGTAATAAGCAACTCTTCAGCTCTTGCATTTCCAATTTTAAGCGGTAGCAATAAAGAGGCCGGTGGAGGAAAGACTCCTAAAACAATTTCAGGTTGACCCATAAATGCTGATTTATCAGCAAACATAGTATTGCAAATAAGTGCTAAC
>CAJWUS010000044.1 GCA_913047525.1 uncultured Flavobacteriales bacterium
CATTCTGAGTCTATTGATTTGAGGTCATAGGTACGGTGGTTATTTAAAGATGTAAGCACCATTCTTTTCCTATGGCGCAGTATAGGGGTACTATCCACTAACACACTTTTTATAAGATTTTTCCTTCCTATATATTAAACCACCATTGATTCATGTATTGTTTGAACATAGATCTCTGATAAAACACGGATTTATGGCTCTAGGTATTTTTCTTTAGTTACCTTCATTCAATGAAAATTTAATTTTTTCCCAGTTTTTTATAAACTGTCTACCTATTTTAACAATTTCTAAAGCACTCTTGCCTGGTTTGTAAAGTGCTGAACCAATTCCAAATCCTGTCGCACCTGCCAAAACATAAGACTCTATCGAATCTGGTTCAATTCCTCCAACCGGGAAAAGCATTGTATTTTCAGGTAAAATAACTTTCCATGATTTAAGAATTTTGGGAGTTATCATTTCTGCAGGAAATATTTTCAATCCATCTGCACCTGCCTCTATAGCAGAAAGTGCTTCAGTTGGTGATGCTACTCCTGGGAAACAAATAAGATTTAGCTTTTTTGCCATTGCGACAATTTTTAAATCAAAGTGTGGCATGACTGCTAACTGTCCCCCTGCATCAGAAAGTAATTGAAGTTGTTTTATATTAAAAATTGTACCAGCTCCAATTATTGCTTCCTCTTTTAATTTTAAAGCTAATTTCTCAATACTCTTAAAAGCCTCAGGAGAATTGAGTGGGATTTCAATAATACGGAATCCAACATCAAAAAGTTTACAACCAATTTCTAAACATTCTTCAGGTCTAATACCACGTAATATAGCAATTAAAGGCAGTTTTTTTATCAAGTTTTTTTGAATTTTTTCCATCTACTTATTTTAAAAAAGCTGTTTGAGCGATCTGAAAAAGCCCTTTTGTAACAAGGTTGTATTTTTCCAACTTAACTTTTACCCCTGCTATTTCAAAAGCTATTTTATAAAGATTACATAAAGATTTTTCTCCATTTAATATTATCGTTTCTTCTTTATTACTTGAATTTTTGTAATAGATGCTTATACCATCTTTAATTTCATTTCCAATGATTATTCCTGAAAGATAAGAGTGAATCCCTTTAGGCTTAACTTTTTCAAATAGCCCCATAGTACGTGCACTAAAAGTCTCCTTAAGAAATCCATATGAACTATTTAAGGACTGTTTACAGCCAATTATAAAGTCGTCTCTGTTGAATGATTTACCATCCATTAACCTATTAATGATACTGTGCTTTGCCATCAAAGCAAAAATTTCACCTGTCATAAATGTCGTAAAATTTTCTATCATGCCTTTATTTATAAAAACCCACTTGCTATGAGTGCCTGGCAAAATACATAAACCAACTTTATGTTTGCTCCATACTAGACCTGCTACTTGTGTTTCTTCTCCGCGCATTACATCTGGGATACCATTTTCAAAGATTTGTATCCCGGGAACTATAGCCATAGACAGCGGATTACTAATGATCTTAGAGTTTATTGTTAAATAAGTTAAGTTTCGGGCTAACTGTTCTGTTCCTGTAGGGCAATCTAAGTATGGTACTTCCATCCATCCTTGACGACTTCCAATCATCCCAGAAGCTATTACTGGAATACTTCCATGTTCTTTAATCCAAGAACCCAGCAGTTGATCAAATACATTTATGTATTGAGAATCATCTATATTTAATATGCCAAATTCTTCATCTATGCTATCAATCTCAATTCCCGAAGAATCCAGCAACCACCCCCTGAAACGGGTGCTTCCCCAATCAAGGGCTATCAGACATGGCTTCATCACTTACTTTAATTTAACTACCTCTAACTTAAGTAATTTAAGAAATTTTGTAATTTAAATTTATTTTAATCAAACAAATTTTCGACATTTTTTTTAATTCTGTCGCCAATGTATAAAGATAAAGCCTGAATAGTACTGGTAGGATTTACTGCACCTGCTGTTACAAAAATACTTCCATCGACAACAAAAAGATTTTTTACATCATGGCAGCGTCCCCAAGAATTAACAACGGAGCTTTCTGGATCATTACCCATACGTGCAGTTCCCATTTGATGCCATCCTGCACGCCACCAAACATCACCCCCTGAAGAAATAATCTTTTTAGCTCCGGCCGCTAATAGGGCTTCCTTTGCTCTCTCTTCACCATGAGTAATCATTTTTCTTGTATTTTCATCAACCTGATATGAAATTTTTGGTGCAGGGATGCCATTGTTATCAGTAAGGTTTGAATCAAGAGTTACTGAGTTGCTTTCTCTTGCAAGATCTTCAGTAACCACTGTTAAACCAGCTAAATAAGGATACTCGTCCATACTTTTTCTATGCTCCTTGCCCCATGGAATTAGTTTATCTGTCCCATATCCACCTAGAGCATATGTCATCGGAGTAGTATATCTGCCACTGTGAAGGCCATAACCTCTAACAAAATCACGAGTATTATCGGTTTCATAAAATTCTTGACTAAGAATACTACAGGCCATAGGGCCTTTAAAACCATCCATAGGTTCATTGAAAATACCTACTACTCCCGAAAGTGGATGGAACATAAGGTTTTTTCCAATCAATCCGCTTCGATTTGCAATGCCGTTAGGGAACAACTTAGATTTAGAGTTTAGTAATATTCTTGGTGTTCCAATTCCATTGCAAGCCATCACAACTATCTCTGCTTTTTGTTCTTGTAAATCGCCTTCTGAATCGTAGTAGAGAACACCTCCAGCCATTCCGTCATTATTTATTGTAACCTCTTTAACACGGCATTGTGTCCTTACTTCCACTCTCTTTCTTTTAAGCAATGGCCAATAAGTAATATCTACACTTGCTTTTGCACCTGCTGCGCAGCCGAGATCACATGTTCCTGCATTAACACATTTTGAGCGACCTTCGTATTCTTGACTAAGGATAGTTGTATCAGATGGCCACCAATGCCATCCAAGCTTATTAAAACCTTTTGCTAAGGTTTGCCCTAATTTGCCAATTGTAATTGGAGGTAATTCAGTTTTGTAATAGGGATATGCTGGATTACCTGGGAGTCCTGATACACCCATGATATTACTATTAATTCCATAAAAAGGTGCTAAGGTTTCATAATCTATCGGCCAATCTTTTCCAACACCATCAAGTGATCTCGTTCGAAAATCAGAAGGATGGAATCTAGGCCAATGGCCAAGGTAGTTGATTGTAGAACCACCGACTGCATTATAATTTACTGGAGTAATTGGAGAATCTTCAGAATTTATTGGATAGTCTTGTGGTAGTTTGCGGACATTAGGATCACAACTGAATTCAGAATAACGATGTAATTCATAGTCAGATTTAGTACTTGGAAAATTTGTGTGGTCTACCCAATCACCTTGTTCAAGGCAGGTAATACTAACACCAAGTTCAGTCAGAGAATAAGCAATGGCAGCACCTGATGCACCTGCACCAACAATCAAAACGTCAACTTTAGCATTTTTTGTAATTTCTTTTTTTTTTGGCATCTTTAACACTTCCTATAGCAAATACCTCTTTTTTTTACAGGTTCAACAAGACATTCTAAAAAATTAGGTTCTTCTTCTGGGACTTCATATCCATTCGGATGAGGTGGATTGGAAGAAACCCCGAAATATGGCCTAACCGACGGTTCACTATAGTAGCCCATGTAAGTATGTTTTAAAAATTCTTTAAAGAACAGTGGTTCCTCATTTTCAATTTTTTTTAAGAAATATATAATGTTTTTTGAATCGATAGAATTTATATTCTTTTTTGTTGAAATAACAAAATCATTAACTCTTGAAATCCCGATATTAAAGAGTCTTTTAAGATTCGGCTCTTCTTTCACTTTATTTTCTAAATAATTTATAACACTTACCAATCCAGCAGATGGAATTTTACCATCTTTACTAGCAGGTATTATCTCTTGAAGTATCAGTTTAAGAAGTTTCCTTTCATCTATGTTCCACATTTGAAGATAATTTGATTCTACTGTTTAAGTTATATTTCGTAAATAACCTACAAAATATCTATATTTATTCTTTACTTTGGTCTCTTCTAGAAAGAGCATCAATTGATACTGCTAATAATAAAATTCCACCAGAAAACATTAATTTATCTGCTGCGCTTGCTCCTGATAGGTCAAGTCCATTTCCTAATGAACCAATAACTAATGCACCTAATATCGCATTCCAAACACTACCTCTTCCTCCAAAAAGAGATGTGCCACCAATAACAGCGGCACCGATAGCTTCCAGTAGTAGAGGCCCTCCAGCAAAGGCATTGAATGAAACTGAGGCATACCTAGAAGCACCTATTATACCCCCAATTGCAGCCATTCCTCCGACAATGCCAAAAGCTGCAACCCTTACACTTTGAATTGAAATTCCAGCTCTGCGAGCAGATTCAGCGTTGCCTCCAACTGCAAAAAGTGAGCGTCCAAAAGGAGTAGATTTAGTTAACCAGTTAATAAAAAATGTAATTCCTAATAACAAAAAAACAACTAAAGGGATACCTCGATATGAATTAAGGGTAGCTACCGCTGAGCCAGCTAATACTGCAAAGAACACAATCTTTCCAAATTGGGAAAGAAAAGGTGTTAATTCTAATCCCATTTTTCTACGATTTTTATTATTCCTATATAAAATCCATACAAAAATTAAGAGACTTATAAGAAAACCAATCCAACCCAAAACCGGAGTGAAATTAGTTGTAGTTATGCCCCTTATGAAAGGATCTCTTACATTTATGGCACCATGAATGCCTAAAATCTTTAGCATCAATCCTTGAAACCCCAAAAGTCCAGCTAGTGTTACCACAAAAGATGGTATTCTCACCCAAGCAGCCAATACTCCTTGAATCAATCCCATTATTATTCCAGCTAAAATTGCGCAAAAACATGCTAGAGTGGGAGATAATCCGAAATTTGTAGAAAGTACTGCTAAAATAGCTGCACATACCCCTGAAGTAGCAGCAACAGATAAGTCAATATCACCAAGAATTAATACGACTGTTATCCCAACAGCTAGGGTCCCAACTACGGCACTTTGCATGAAGAGATAATAAAAATTCCGGCCGCTTAGAAACGCCGGTTCAGCAAATCCGAAGTAAATCCAAATAGCCGCCAATGCAAATAGTACTGGAGCAACAGACCCTAGTCCAGTTCCTCTGATTCTCTGAAAATTTTTTATAATTGAATTAAGCATCATTTCCCCCAAGAGTCATGGCGGAAACAATTTCTTCTGGAGAAGACTTTGTTGCTTCAAAGATCGCTACATTTTGTCCATGTCGTAATACGGTGATACGATCACATACTTCAAATACATCTCTAAGATTGTGTGAGATATAAACAACTGCATGTCCAGTATTTCTAAGTTGCTTTATGACATCTAAAACTTCTCGCGTTTGAGCAACACCTAAAGCAGCTGTCGGTTCATCTAACAAAACAACAGTAGAGTTTACTCTTGTAGCACGAGCAATGGCAATGGCCTGCCTCTGCCCCCCTGATAAATTACTTACTTTTGTTAAAACAGAATCTAGTGTTTGGACCTTAAGTTTTTCAATGGCTTCTATAGTTTTTTGCTCCATGACCAGGGAATTCATTGGCCGAATAAAGTAAGGTAAAATTTTAAACCATCCACCAAAAACAGGTTCATTACCTAAGAACAAATTAGATGCAACATTTAAATTCTCACATAGAGCTAGATCTTGATAAACCACTGAGATTCCAAGATCTGAGGAATCTTGTGGTGACGAAATATTTATTTCAGTACCGTCTAAGAAGAATCTACCATTATCGCTCTTTGCTGCACCTGCAATTATTTTCAAAAGAGTAGATTTCCCTGCTCCATTATCTCCTACTAGACCCATCACCTCGCCAATCTTTACTTCAAAGTTGACGTTATTTAAGGCTTCAACAGCTCCGAAATTCTTGCTAACTTTTTCAACTATTAAATGTGGAGATGGTTGGAAATCCTTTCCAACCATCTCTTTTTTATCCTTCACTATATTTTCCTAAGGAATTTATTTGTATTTAACTCCTGCAAAAAGAAGTTTGAGAAGCTTCTCCTTTACAAACATCAGATTTTGAGATAGAAGGATCGTTGTCTATAACATATTGTACACCCTTCTCACCTACTGCATTATAAAATCCAACCGGAACCATAGGTACTTCCTTACCTGCAGAGTTTGCTGGTGAGGTACCTTTGACCACTCCATCAAGAGAACTACCATTAACAAGCGCAACAGTTGCTTTCGCTGTTGCTTCAGCCATTAAATTAAAATCTCTCCATACGCTTTGTGTCATTTGTCCAAGAAGAATCAGCTGTAATGCCTGAACTGTGCAGTCTAATCCGCTAACCGGCACTTTCCCAGCCATACCCTGTTCTGCAAGAGCAGCTACTGCTGCACCAGCATTCCCGTCATTGGACGAAACTACACCCTGAACATTATTGTTTAGCTTAGTAAGAGCCTGATCCATTGAGCGTCTAGCAACAGCAGGGTCCCACCCTTGAGTCCAGTTTTCATATCCTAAAACACGTTCTCCTGACTGGAATAAAGAACTTAAAACGTCCATTTGTCCATGATAAATTGTAGGAGCATTTGGATCGGTCGGAGATCCTTTAAGCATTACAAGTGTGTCGCCATTCTTTGTATTTGCTACAATGTGAGCAGCCTGAGAACGACCTGAAGCCCTCAAATCTGCCTGCACCCAGAAACTAGTATTCTTTGATTGTACCATGCGATCGTATGCTATTGTTGGTACTCCTTCTTCTGCAGCCATATCTGCAATTACAGCAGCTGCTTCACCGTCAATTGGAATGACTACTAGTACTTTAGCGCCTCTTGATAAAGCCTGTTCTGCTTGTCTTTGTTGTCCTGCTGTATCATTGTTTGCATTAAACACCTCTACTTTTATATTTGGTGCAAACTTTTTCATATGTTTAACATAGAAAGCTGCATCTTGGCTTTCCCATCTAGGATTTACATTTTCGGGTAGTAATATAGCTACGAAATCTTTTGCAACTACGGTTGGAACGTAAGAAAAAATTATTACGAATCCTATGGCAAGCAATTTTATGAAAATTTTCATATCGACCCTTTCTAATAAGGTTAATCATTATGCGTTACACCAAACGGTTTATTCCGAAATGGTATATTTTTTGATGAAATTTCGATCAGGTTCAACACCAATACCAGGTGAATCGGGAATCGAAACATAACCACCATTTTTTTTGACCTGCCCCTTAATATTAAGAGGGGTTGTCAATAAATCATCCCTAAACCTATTATCAGTAGTATCAAACTCCAGAATAGGTTCATCGGGATAAAGTCCACCCGGCAAAGGTGGCATTGCAGCTAGCAACTGTAAATTAGTAGCAACCGCAATATCAGAGCCCCATACGTGATTTACGACTGGGACAAAGAATGAATGTGCTAGAGCAATTACCTTAAGATATTCAGAAATTCCTCCAAGAGCACAAACTTCAGGTTGAGCTATATCTAAACAATTATTTTTAAACAAATCTCGCCAGCCCCAGCGAGTAAATTCAGCCTCACCTCCAGCAATTTTGATATCCAATTTTTTACGCAATTCTTTATAACCATAGTAATCTTCTGGAGCTACAGGTTCTTCAAACCAAAAAGCATTCAATTCCTCTAATCCACGACCTACATATAGTGCATCCCCCAAAGAGTAACAATGGTTTGCGTCTACCATAAATTTAAAATCATCTCCTACTCCCTTCCTGACAGCTTCTGCTAATTTCAAATCTTTTTCTATACCAAGGCCAACTTTCATTTTAGTTGCAACATAACCGGACATTTTTATAGTATTAGCTTCTTCCATAAAACGGGAGGTTAATGAGTTTATGTCTTCCTTTCTCAACATCATTCCATAACCATATACGGCCACTTTTTCTCGATGTCGTCCTCCAATCATTTTTGAAATAGATTGTCCTGTTATCTTACCCCCTATATCCCAAAGAGCTATATCAATTCCGGAAAGTGCTTGCAACGCCATTCCCTTTTGACCATGATCTCTAAGGAGATTATAAACTTTGTGCCAGATAACTTCGCGGTTTATTGGGTCATAACCAATAATCATTGGTTGTATAACTTTTTCTACAATACATTTGTTAGCTATAGCTACGTTGCCCGGACCGAAACACTCTCCCCAACCCACTATTCCTTCATCAGTTTGTATTTCTACCAAGTGTGCGCTGCGTTTATGATAATACTGTTGGGAATAGCCAAGTTCCTCATCAAGATCGTATTCAATAATGTGACTTTTAATATTTGTTATTTTCATTATAAAATTATTATTTCAATTTTTTTCTATCTTTGAAGATTCTTTTTTAAAACGTTCTTCAGCATCTCCAAGTAACTTTTTCATACATAATTCTGCAAGGTCAGGGTTGCGTTTTACTATAGCATTAGTAACTGCGCTATGAAATGGAATCGAATCCGTGTTATCACGGGGATCTTTATTTGTTATTTTAATACTATTTAGTAGAGCTGAAAAAATAACTCCTTCCATCGATTCCAATATTTCGTTATTGGCTGCTCGAATTATAGATTGATGAAATTGAGCATCAGCCACGACAAAATCTTCAATAGACCCTTTTTCATCCTCCATTTTTTTTTGAGCTAATTCAATTTCCCTAATCTTTTCATCAGTACCCCTTTCACATGCCCAACGAGCCGCATTAGGTTCAATAATTAGCCTAATTTCCATTAATTTTTTAAAAAAATCTATTCTAAATGGTCCAGATTGATGCCAGGCTAGCACATCATCGTCTAATAAAACCCACTCAATTCTAGGTTTCACCCTAGTACCGATACCACGACGGACTTCCAACAATCCTTTACCGACAAGAATTTTTACAGCATCACGGACTACAGATCTACTTACTTGATATCTACTTGAAAGGGTATTTTCATCTTCAATAAGATCATTTTCTGCATAAATACCTGCAACAATTCGCCTGCCCAATTCTCGCGAAACTTGGGAAGCGAGACTGCCGGTAAGTCCAGGTACTTGCTTTAAATTATAGAACATTAATTCATTCATAATAACTATTTAAACATATGATGTTTAATAAAACAAGATGATTGGTAATTATTTTTTTAATTTGTACTGAATTATTTTTAATTAATTAATATTATTAAGTAAAAATAAAGATATTAATTGAAGGCAAGCTCAAGAAATGGGGTTTACAGGATTAGGATTGAATTTGAGAGGAAAAAGAGAGGGCAGATTTATTCACATTGACAACCATGGAAAGGACTTCTCAGTTCCGGCCGTTTGGACATACTGATTAGACATTGATTGGACAGTAAGAATAACATTGCCTCTAATAAATACAGGTATGACTGCAAGCAAAACCCCCAGCCCACCCAAGGGGCCGCCCTTCGGTACATAGGAATCCTGGGTTGGGATTTAGGTGTCCAGCTTGTGTTTAGTGGCACAACAACCTTTTTCAATGAACACAATCTACCTCAATAAAGCTTTTCCAAACACTACAATACATCGTTTTAATATGTTTTTTTATAGTTATAGTACTTCATCTTGCTAGATTTTGAGTTATCATCTATCTTATTTCAAAAACCG
>CAJWUS010000045.1 GCA_913047525.1 uncultured Flavobacteriales bacterium
GGTTTGGCACCTCGATGTCGGCTCGTCACATCCTGGGGCTGGAGAAGGTCCCAAGGGTTGGGCTGTTCGCCCATTAAAGTGGCACGCGAGCTGGGTTCAGAACGTCGTGAGACAGTTCGGTCCCTATCTGTTGTGGGCGTTAGAAATTTGAGAGAACCTATTCCTAGTACGAGAGGACCGGAATGGACGAACCTCTAGTGTACCTGTTGTGGCGCCAGCTGCATTGCAGGGTAGCTACGTTCGGATGAGATAAGCGCTGAAAGCATCTAAGCACGAAACTCATCTCAAGATAAGATTTCTTTTAAGGGTCGTTATAGACGATGACGTTGATAGGTCACAAGTGTAAGTGTAGAAATACATTCAGCTGAGTGATACTAATTACCCGTAGACTTTGAAAATAATTATATATATTCATTACGATTTATGTCATAATACTTAAAAATATTATGGTGACTATAACGCTAGGGTCCACCTCTTCCCATTTCGAACAGAGAAGTTAAGCCTAGTTGTGCCGATGGTACTAGAGTGATATCTGGAAGAGTAGGTAGTTGCCGCCCTATAGAAGAAAGTCCTGTTTTGAAAAAAACAGGACTTTCTTTGTTTTGGATTTAATAAATTCTATGTCTTTTGCTTTTTCTTTTTAGCAGCAGGGAATAGAATATTATTCAAGATTAAACGGTATCCTGGCGAGTTTGGATGTAAGTTCAAATCGGTTGGAGGATCTCCTACTTTATGCTGATAATCCTCAGGGTCGTGTCCTCCGTAAAAAGTCCAGGTACCATTGCCAAATTTTCCGTGAATATAGCGCGCTTCATTTGTGGCGTTTGTTTCTCCCATAATTAATACATTCGATTTTATGTACTTTTTTTTGAAAGAAGTGGTTTGCCCCATGAATCCTGCAACTACCTGCATATGGTTTTGGCAGAGCATGGTAGGAACAGGATCCCATTTTGCTGAAAAATCAAAGAGTGTAAAAAAATCAATTTCTCTTTTTATCCTTCTAGTTTGGGTTGCGTCAATAGAGGAAAATTCATACTGGTTAGGGTTTTTAACCAAAGTAAAACCTTTAAAAGCAAAAGTCTTTTCAAAGTTTAATTTTTCTTGTGCGTTTGGGTCAGGAGCATCACCATCAAACATATGTGCGCAAATATCCACTCCTTCAGCAGCTAATGCAATATCGTAGGAATCGGTAGCTGAACACATGGCAAATAAAAAACCGCCTCCAAAAGTAAATTCTTTAATCTTTTTGGCAACAGCAAGTTTATGCTGAGAAACTTTTGAAAACCCCGCTTTGTTAGCCGCTTGCTCATACATTCTTTTTTGGTCTTTGTACCAAGTTGCATTCTTGAAAGAAACATAGAACTTACCGTATTGACCAGTAAAATCTTCATGGTGAAGATGTAACCAATCGAAAAGTGGGAGTATTCCTGATAATACTTCTTCATCATAAACTACCTCATAAGGAATCTCAGAATATTTTAAGGCAAGAGTAACAGCATCATCCCAGGGTTGTTTATTTTTTGGAGAATAGATAGCCACTTTTGGTACTTTTTCCAATCTTACTACATCTTGATTTACTTCTGGGCTTGCAATGGAAGTCAAGATTTGAGTGGATTGCACATCTGCAATAACCTCATAACTTACTCCTCTGATACTACATTCATTTTCAATTTCAGGATAATGTTTTATCAAAAAGCTCCCTCCTCTGTAATTTAGTAGCCAATCTACTTTTATGTCATTTTGCAAAGTGTAATAGGCAATTCCGTATGCTTTCAGATGGTTTTTTTGTCCCTCATCCATTGGAATGAGTAGGTATGCTGCCCACAATTTAGAGCAAAAGAAAAGGAGAATTATCAGCAAGAAATTTTTCTTATTTATCATCATTCATGCTTGATGAATGCGAAATAAATGATGGCTCATCCCCAAGACTTCCATCCACATTCACGCCATCAAAATAATCAAGATCTGAGAATTTTGCTAAGTTACTTATAAATTTGAGTCGAATATTTTCCAAGGATCCATTTCGGTGTTTGGCAATAATTATTTCCGCCTGTCCTCTTGAATCATCTGAGTTTTCCCATTCATAGATTTTATAATATTCAGGACGATAAATGAAAGTAACAATATCAGCATCTTGCTCAATTGCTCCTGATTCACGCAAATCGGCAAGTATTGGCCGTTTGCTGGTTGAAGTTCTGGATTCTACACCCCTATTTACTTGCGAAAGTGCAATGACAGGAATCTTTAATTCTTTGGCTATTCCTTTTAAGGAGCGGGATATTGTGCTGATTTCTTGTTCTCTGTTTCCGCTTTTGTTTCCTCCGGCAGTCATTAGTTGTAAATAATCGACAATAATAATATGAACGCCATGATTTTTTACCAACCTTCTGGCTTTTGCCCTGAGTTCAAAAACAGAAAGTCCTGGCGTGTCGTCAATATAGATGGGCGCTTCTGCTAAATCTCTAATTTTTTCATGCAATTGCACAAACTCATATTCCTCTAAATTTCCTTTTCTTAGTTTGCCTGATGGTATTTCAGATTCGCTTGAAATTAGTCGGTTTACCAATTGGTCGGAAGACATTTCCAAAGAGAAAATCCCAATCGGAGATTTATGATTAATGGCAATGTTTCGAGCCATGGTAAGTGCCAAAGCTGTTTTCCCCATACCTGGTCTGCCTGCTATAATAATTAAATCGGATTTTTGCCAACCTGAAGTTACGCGATCCAATTTTGAAAAACCAGAAGGGACACCACTTAGCCCATCTTTTTTGTTTTTTAATTCCTCAATACTTTGTATGGCATTAGTAATCAGTACACTCATTTTATCGTAACTTTTTCTCAAACTTCCTTCCGTTACGCTAAATAAATTTTGCTCGGCTTTACTCAACAAATCAAATACATCAATGGTTTCATCAAAGGAATCTTTTATGATATTACTGGAAATTTGAATGAGTGAGCGTTGGATAAATTTTTCTACAATTATTCGTGCATGGTATTCGGTATTGGCTGAGGAAGACACACTATTTGTAAGTTCAGTAATGTAAAAAGCACCACCAATATTTTCTAATGCCCCCATTTTTTTCAGCTGTTCAATAACGGTAAGAATATCGACTGGCTTACTTTCGTTAAATAAAACAATGATGGCATCAAATATTTTTTGATGTTCCATTCTGTAAAAATATTCGGGCTTTAAAATATCAATGGTATCTGAAAGCGCTTCATTGTCTAGCATCAATGCGCCTAAAACTGCTTCTTCTAATTCAATAGCCTGAGGCGGAAGTTTCCCATCAATTTTACCATTTACACTTTTTAATTTTCTTGTAGTCTGTTTTGCCATTTCTTAATTTTTTGTCACTCCCATTTTTGAGAATTTAGTCATTCTGTTTTCTACTAATGTCTCAGCATCTAAGTCTGCTAAATCGTCAATCTGACTTATAATTTCTTTTTTCAAGATTCTATACATTTTTTCAGGGAATGCATGTGCTCCGCCAATTGGTTCTTTAATTATTCCATCCACCAATTTATTTTTTAGCATATCCTCTCCTGTAAGTTTTAGCGCATCAGCTGCTTGCTCTTTGTAATCCCAACTACGCCACAAGATGGTAGAACAATTTTCAGGAGAAATAACCGAATACCAAGTATTTTCGAGCATCAATACTTTATCGCCAACCCCAATGCCCAATGCCCCACCAGAAGCGCCTTCCCCAATTATAATGCAAATAATAGGCACCTTAATTTGTAGCATTTCAATGATGTTTCTGGCAATGGCTTCTCCTTGTCCTCTTTCCTCTGCCTCTAATCCTGGGAATGCGCCTGGGGTATCAATTAAGCAAATTATTGGCTTGCCAAATTTTTCAGCCATTCGCATCAATCGGAGTGCTTTTCGGTATCCTTCTGGGTTGGACATACCAAAATTTCTATACTGTCTTTGTTTAGTGTTTCGCCCCTTTTGTTGGCCGATAAGCATGACCGATTTTCCATCAATAGTTCCCCAACCGCCAATCATTGCCTTGTCATCTTTTACTCCTCTATCGCCATGCAACTCTACAAAATCTCCTTTTGTAATTACCTGAATATAATCCAAAGTATAAGGACGATTTGGATGGCGCGAGAGCTGCACCTTTTGCCAAGGACTCAAATTTCTGTAAATATCCTTACGGCATTTTTCTAATTTCTTCTCTAAACCCTTGATGGTAGCACTTAGATCCACCTCACTTTCTTTGCTTAATTCTTGTGCTTTCTCCATTTGCAGAACAAGCTCTTCTAAAGGTTTCTCAAAGTCTAAATATTCCATAGTTAAAAATTAATAAGGGGAACAAAGTTAAATAAAATGATATTTCTTACGCCAAAAAAAAGGATGTGATTACCTTTGTTGTTGAAAACTAATTTTAGATGATACTTTTTCCACATGCAAAAATAAATATAGGGCTGAATATTCTTGGTAAAAGAGAAGATGGTTATCATAATATTTCTTCTGTTTTTTATCCGGTTTCTTCTTGTGCTGATATTTTGGAAATAACAGAGAAAGAACATTTCTTATTTGAAAGTAGTGGTGTTGACATTCCAAAAGAGGAAAACTTGTGCGAAAAAGCATTTTCTTTATTAAGAAAGGATTTTTCTTTTCCCAATGTACATATTCATTTGCATAAGCAAATACCGATTGGAGCTGGACTAGGAGGGGGATCGGCTGATGCTGCTTTTACTTTAAAAGGACTCAATGAGTTATTTGAATTGGAGATTAGCAGTAAAAAATTAGAGAAATATGCTTTACAATTAGGTGCTGATTGCCCCTTTTTTATTGATGATAGACCAGCATTGGTAGAAGGGATTGGAGAAAAACTAAGCCATATTGATTTGGATCTAAGTGTCTTTGAAATACGCTTGGTAATGCCTGGGATTCATATTTCAACAGCAGAAGCTTATGCAGGAGTTAGTCCAAAAATACCAAAAAATCCTTTAAGAGAACTAATAAAACTCCCTATAGAAAAGTGGAAAGGAAAGATTAAAAATGATTTTGAAAGAAGCATCTTTATTAAACATCCGAAACTCCAAAGCATAAAAGAACAACTTTATAAGGAGGGCGCTATTTATGCTGCTATGAGTGGAAGCGGCTCTACTCTTTATGGATTTTTTGTAAAATAATTATATTTGTATAATTAAAAATTTAAGAATGAAAAAACTACTACTCATATTACTTTGCTTGCCAATGATTGGGTTTGGGCAACAAATGACTTATGTCCCTGATGATAATTTTGAGCAAGAATTAATAAATCTTGGTGTGGATTGGGTGTTTGATGACTACGTAGAAACTGCTGGAATTGATACCATTACTTATTTGAATGTTACATCTAGTTCAATCTCTGATTTGACAGGGATTGAAGATTTTTCTGCTCTTAGAGAATTGTTTTGTTATTCTAATCAAATCACATTTCTAGATTTGTCCAATAATACACAACTATTTGAAGTTTCTTGTGCTAACAATCAATTGATATCATTAGATCTGAGAAATGGAAACAATCAAGGGCTTTGGTATTTTTTATCTATAAATAACCCATCGCTTAACTGTATTGATGTAGATGATGTGGTTTGGGCTGATTATAATTGGGCTAGAGATACATGGACCTCTTTCAGTACAAATTGTGGTGCGTCTGGAATTGAGGATAAACTTCCTAATAAAAGATTACTAAAAGTGATAGATATTTTTGGCAGAATCATCTCCCCAAGACCTAATATTCCACTCCTCTATATCTTTGATGATGGAACAATAGAGAAGAAACTTTTTGTAGATTAATAAAAACCTTTATTGTTGATGGTTTTTTACAAACTTCTCAATAGGATTTTTGAACAATTTACTACTAAGCCTGGTTTATATGATTAAGATTTTACAGTTAATCGTAATACAGAACAATTTGACTTTATGGCAAATTTATCTTTCCCTGTTCCAAATAAAATAGATATAATAGTTTCTTTTCTAGGAGTACCCAATACCAGTAGATCATATTTTGCTGAAATATCTGAAACGCTTTGAATAGATTCATCAGATTGTACAATTTTTACTTCTGCTTCGGCTCTTACATCTTTTAACAGCTCATTTGCTTTCTTTCTTATTTCCTGAATCTCAAAATCTGATAATTCTTTACTTACCACATGCAAAAGCGTAAATGAAGCATTGTAAAACTGACAGAGTTGATCGGTTGTGTCTATTAGTCTCTTGATATCAATACTATTTACCCTAATGGCAAGTAACACTTTTGTAATATATCTTACACCATTATCCTTAAATAAAGCAAAATTTGAATTAATATTCGATACTATCCAACCTAAAGGATTGCTAAATAGAATACCATTATAAGCTCTTCCGTCCCATCCAAACACAAGCCAATCACTATGGGTTTTCTGGCTTAATGATTGAATGGTATTTGCAATATTATGTGTAACAACTGACTCAAACTCAATGGAAACATTGTCAGTATTAGCTAAAACTTCAATTTGTCGCTCTATTGCTTTTACTTTAGGATTGTTATCTGATATCGCTTCCAATAGGGTTTGATCAGGAACTTCTGTGATATTTATTGTTTGAATTATTTGTTTTGTATTGATTGCTGCTCCCATTTCAATGAGCATTTCAGGGGATCTTTCATTTCCCAGAAGAAGAACAATAACTCCTGCTTCTTTAGATATATTAATTTGTTCTGCTTGGATTTCTTCCTTTTTGGCCAATTCTTTCAAGTGATTGTACCTGGCTTTTTTACTAAAAAACAGCAGCAAAGCAGGCCTATGTCCATATTTTTTAATCACACCTGTTCTTGAAACATTTGTGCCAAAGAACAAGTAGATAACTATACCTAAAACAGATATAAGTAAGATAGCAATAATTGGCATCCAACCCAAATAAAATAACAAAAGCAATCCGCTAAAGATTCCAAATAATTGTACAAAAGGATACAAAGGAGAAAGATACTTGGGCTCGTACCATTGCACGGCTGTTTCCCTTAAAATAATTATACAAATGTTTACCGAAATAAACATCACCACCATAAAAGCACTTGCCAATTTGGCAATTTTTTCTACATCTAAAAATAAAATGACAATCGTCATAACAACACAAGTTAAAATAATGGTATTTACGGGAGTAAGATGCTTTTTATGAATCTTTGCCAATTGTTTTGGTAAAAGCTTGTCTAAAGCCATAGCAAAAGGAAATCGTGAGGTTGCTAAAACCCCTGAGTTTGCCATTGAAATCAAAGTGATTACACCTATACATGCAATGATATATCCAAAAGTAGGTCCCGCTATATTATCTGCTAATGAATAAATAGGTTTAATATCAGTTGCTAAGTTTTGAATGGGAATATTACCGACTAAAACATAAGTAATAGAGACATATATTAGCGTAATAATCCCTAAAGAAAAGAGCATTCCTAGAGGGATGTTTCTTGATGGATTCTTTACTTCTCCAGCTATGGCTGCAATTTTAGTAACTCCAGCATAGGAGATATATACAAAAGCTACTGTTGAAAACAATCCATGTGTACCATTAGTAGTAAAAGGAACTAATAATTCCTTACTAACTTCTGGCAAAGCAGAAAACAATAAAACGATTAACCCAGCTAAACTCAAACTTACTATTGCTATTTGAACTTTCCCTACCTTTTTAACACCTAAAATATTGATTAGCATAATGAGAAATAAAGAAGCAATAGCAATTAATTTTGTGTAACTTTCAGGAATGTTAATCAGCACTAACATATAAGCGCCAAAACCAACTAATGCGAACGAGCTTTTAAGCAGTAAAGACAGCCATAGACCAATTCCTGAAATTGTACCAAAAACTGGTCCAAAAACTCTTTCAATATAAACATAGGTGCCTCCAGATTTTGGCATAGCACTTGACAACTCAGATTTAGATAAAGCAGCAGGCAATATGCAAATAGCTGCTAGCAAATAAGCCAGCCATACTGAAGGGCCAGTTTTTGCTGCTGCAATTCCTGGCAAAACAAATATACCACTACCAAGCATTCCTCCTATGCTTATAGCAATAACTGACGTTAACGATAATTGCCTTTCTAATTTTTTCAAGGGTTATATTTTTCGTAAAGATAATAGTATTTTTTAAGAATTATGCCAACCTGCATTGTACAGCAACATGATTTCTTACATTTGCTATTATTTAATAATCAGAATGAAAAAAACATTATTATTTGACATTCATGAAAAATTAGGAGCAAAGATGATTGACTTTGCTGGCTATTATATGCCTGTGCAATATGAGGGTGTAAATAGTGAGCATTTAGCTGTTCGTGAGAGCGTGGGAGTATTTGATGTTTCCCATATGGGGGAAGTTTTTATAAAAGGAGAGAAATCAGAAGAGTTTCTGCAGTATATAACTTCCAATGATGTAAGTAAGTTAACTCCGGGAAGAGTGCAGTATAGTTATTTGCCAAATAATTATGGTGGTATTGTGGATGATTTTTTATTATATATGATAGAAGAAAATAATTATTTATTGGTGCTGAATGCCTCCAACCTTGATAAAGATTTAGCTTGGATAGATTCCCATAATTCTTATGGTTGTAAAATTGATAATCAATCCGATAATTATTCGCTTTTGGCTGTTCAAGGGCCGAAATCCATAGCGCTTTTGCAACAGCTTACTACAGAAAATCTTTCTGAGATTAAATATTACAATTTTAAGATTGGTAAAATTGCAGGAGTCGATAATGTGATTATATCACGAACAGGTTATACGGGTGAAATTGGATTTGAATTGTATGTAAGAAATGATGGTGTCAAACAGTTATGGGATATTCTTTTTACTACTAATATTCCTTTAAAAACAATTGGATTAGCTGCTCGTGATACTTTACGTTTGGAGAAAGGCTTTTGCCTTTACGGTAATGATATTGATGAAAATACCTCACCAATAGAGGCTGGACTTAGTTGGATTACAAAATTTAATAAAGATTTCATCAACTCTGAGAATCTAAAAAAACAAAAAGAAGAAGGAGTGAGTCGGAAATTAGTTGGTTTGGAACTGATTGATAGAGGGATTGCTCGCAGAGATTACAAAATAGGAAATGAAGATGGAGATGAAATAGGAGTAATAACTTCTGGCACTATGTCGCCAACACTTAAAAAAGCAATTGCAATGGCTTATATAAATAAAATCTATACTAATTTAGGCACGGAAGTTTTTATACAAATCAGAAATAAGAAAATAAAAGCAAAAATAGTAGCTTTACCCTTTGTAAAATGAGTAAAACATTAAGCATAAATACTTCTCTATCTCCAGTGTATTTTGACAAATATGCTGATAATGAAAGTATTGTTGTAGTAATTGATGTTTTACGAGCTACATCCGTTATAAGTACGGCTTTCCATTATGGTGTGAAAGAAATAATTCCTGTTCAAACATTAGATCAAGCACTTGAATTTAAAGCTAAGGAGAACCATATTGTTGCTGCCGAAAGAAATGCTATGTTAATTGATGGTTTTGATTTTGGTAATTCTCCTTTCCATTACATGAATAAAGATGTACAAGATAAAACTCTAGTTTTTACCACTACAAATGGCACTAAGGCTTTGAATATGG
>CAJWUS010000046.1 GCA_913047525.1 uncultured Flavobacteriales bacterium
GGATTATATTATACTGAAAAGCATTAGTATAAATACTAACCGTATCAGAATAAGCCGTACAACCATTAGAATCCGTAACAAAAACATAATAATCTCCTGCTGTATTTATATTAATTGCTTGGGTAGAGGAATTATTACTCCATTGATAGATGTCATAGTTGCCTGTATTTAAACTAACCGGACCTGCACAAAGAGATAAGCCGCTATAAGTAAGTTGTGGATTAATGCCAAATACTTCTATAGTATCTGAAAAACCATAACAACTACCACCTCCAAAAATAGGAATCTCAACAATACAATAATAGTTCCCCAGAGTATTAGTAGTAAGAGTTGGTGTTATTGCGCCTGTATTCCATTGATAATTAACAAATGTACCAGCATTAGTAGCTTCCATAACTACACTACTACTAGGAGTACAAAGAAAAATAGAATCAGATGGTAATAAATCAAAAGTGAAATTACCATTGGCAATTGTTATAGTATCAGAAGTTCCAATACATCCAGATTGATCTATTACACTTACCCAAAAGTTACCTGCTATTGAAGTAAAGATATTACTGAAGGTAGTCCCATTATTCCATAAATAACTCTGATACATATTATCTGTGTAAATAGATGTGCTAATCATTCCATTACAAATAGTCAAGTAATCAGCCCAAATATTTGGTTGTAGAACTCTAATAGAGATGGTAGTAGTATCTGACATACCTATACAACCATTAGCATCTAGTGTAGTTAAAAAATAATCACCCACTAAAGTAGTAGAAATATCAGTGGTTGTTTCTCCTGTACTCCAACTATAACTACTATATCCATTTGGCCCATTGATATTTACCGTATCCCCCTGACATATCTCTATAGAATCAGCCGTCCCTAAAGCAATAGGAATAGTATCGGCATAAATAGTAATTGATGGAGATTGACATACTGAACCATTACTACTTGTACAATTTACATAATAAGTACCAGCTGAAGTAACCAACATTTGAGGTGAAGCAGAATTATTATTCCAAACATACAAAGCAAAACCAGAAGCTGCTGTTAAAGTAACTGGACCACTACATAAAGATAAACCAGAAGATGTGATTTGAGTATTTAATACATTTATCCGCATAGTGTCGGAATGAACTTGCCCTGTACTATCAGTAACAACTCCAGCTACAAAAGTAGTTTGTGTAGGAGAATAATTTAAGGTATCTCCCACTCCAACCATTTGCCCAGAATTCACGTCAAACCAAGAAACACCAGAAGGAAAATAACGAACTGACTCATTGCTAGCTGACCATACAGTAGCATTTCTGCCAGGAACAACAGTAGCGCTTGTCCCTAATAAATTATGAATTCCTTGAACAGATGGATTAATGTGTAGGGCTTTATCAGTGATATGATTATCAATGACATTACTTCCTTCATAAATAACAATCTGAGAAGTCATTGTAATGGTAGAATTAAAATAAGGAACATTATCAAATGTGAAAACCAATTTTCTGTTTGGAGCTGTACCTATTGTTTGATACAATACTTGACCTCCAGTTGCAGGATTTATATCTTCCCAAGATAACATAATGCAATTCCTAGGAATACTAAGACTAGTTGAATCTGGAATAGGTGTTGCTATGTAAAGAGTTGTTTGGCCACTACTAAATCCAATCCAACCATTGGAACCTACATAGAAGTCAGTATAATTATTGCCATAAAACTGAAAAGTAAATCCTATTGGGAAAGGACCTTGCACATCATCATCAGAAAGAGAGATAGGCGTTCCTATAGTCACCTCTGGTGCAAAATTAATATTAGTAACCTGATAAGAATCCGTACTTGCTTGGACAGAAGTAGTTGCAATTACTTGAGCTGTGTTGCCCAAGCAAATAGTTTGATTATTGCCAACATTAATTTGAGCAAAGGATAAAATACTAAAACAAATAAATAGTAAAGTAAGAACCTTTTTCATGGTTTTAGTTTTTTTAAAACCACAAATTTAAGCATTTTTAATTATTAAGATAACTCAATATATTATTTTCCACTCTGTTGAGCACATCCTCCACTTCTTGTTTTACAAATTTCTCTCCCGTTATATGCTCAAAAAGTTCAATGTATCTCTCCGAAACAGAATCAACAAATTCATCACTCATAAAAGGTATAGATTGTCCTTCTTTCCCTTGAAATCCATTTTCAATAAGCCATTGGCGAACAAATTCTTTGGAAAGTTGTTTTTGTTTTTCGCCTCTATCTTGGCTTTGCTGATAGCCTTCTTTAAAAAAATATCTGGAAGAATCTGGGGTATGAATTTCATCAATTAAAGTAATAATCCCCTCTGAATCTTTTCCAAATTCATATTTTGTATCTACTAAAATTAACCCTCTTTGTGCCGCCATTTCAGTTCCTCTTACAAATAATGATTTGGTATAATCTTCCAACTGCACATAATCTTGCTCACTAACTAATTCTTGCGCTAATATTTCTTCTCTTGATATATCTTCATCATGCCCCACCTCTGCCTTTGTTGTTGGAGTAAGAATAGGTATTGGAAATTTGTCATTTTCCTTCATTCCATTTGGCATTGGAACTCCACAAATTGTTCTCTTACCATCTCGGTATTCTCTCCAAGCATGGCCAGTAAGATAACCTCTTATTACCATCTCTACCTTGAAAGGTTCACACCTTTTTCCAACAGAAACAGATGGGTCAGGAGTTGCCTCTAGCCAATTAGGAACAATATCGTTGGTCGCTTTTAAAAAAGAAGAAGCAATTTGATTTAGCACTTGTCCTTTAAAAGGAATCCCTTTGGGTAGTACGCAATCAAAAGCAGAAATCCTATCGGTTGCAATCATGATGAGTTTATCATCATTTATAGTATACACATCTCTTACCTTTCCTTTATAAAGCTTGGTTTGTTTAGGAAAATTGAATTCTGTTTTTACAATAGTGCTTGTCATTTTATTTTTCTTTTTTAGGTTTATGAAATGCTTTAATTATTTTTTTAACTAGCGTATGCCGAATTATATCTCTTTCGTCAAGGATTACAAAACCAATCCCTTCCATTTTTTGTAATATTTTTTGTGCCAACACCAATCCTGAGGATTGATGCTTTGGTAAATCTATTTGAGTAACATCTCCTGTAATTACAAATTTTGCAGATTTTCCCATTCTAGTCAGGAACATTTTCATCTGACTTTCTGTTGAATTTTGCGCCTCATCCAAAATCACAAATGCGTTATCTAAGGTTCTCCCTCTCATAAAAGCCAAAGGAGCAATTTGTATAATACCATGTTCGGTATAGTCCACTAATTTTTCTGGTGGAACCATATCCAAAAGTGCATCATAAAGGGGTTGCAAATATGGATCTAGTTTTTCTTTCAAATCACCAGGTAAAAATCCCAAATTCTCCCCTGCCTCTACTGCCGGTCGCGTGAGAATTATTTTTCTTACTTGCTTTTGTTTTAGGGCACGAACTGCTAAGGCAACTGCAGTATAAGTCTTTCCTGTTCCGGCAGGACCTATTGCAAAAAGCATATCATTTTCTTCTGACTGCTTTACCATTTTCCTTTGATTAACAGTTCTGGCTTTTATTAGTCTCCCCTTTTGCCCGTGCAGTATAAGGTCATTTTCTTCTGATAGAATATTATTATCATCTTCCAAAACAAGACGTTCCATTTGGCTAATAGTTAAACTCTCGTATTGAGAAACATGCTTTAAAATGGCGTCAAATTTTTGCTTGAAAAGTAATATCTCGTCCGTTTTTCCGATAACTTTTATTATGTTTCCTCTTGCAATTATTTTAAGTGATGGAAATAAATTACTGAGTCGTTCCATTTTTTTGTTGTTTGCGCCAAATAGCATTACCAAATCGACTCCTTCAACCTTTATTGTTTTTTCACTCATTAAATAATCATTTTCAATTGTTTTATCATTACTTTTGACCACTGCAAATTAACAATTTTTTAAGTATTATTTAATGATTATATGCCGATAATTACTCTCACTACTGACCTTGGACTAAAGGACTATTATGTAGCATCTGTAAAGGGTGCAATTCTCAGTCAAATTCCAGAGGTAAATATTGTGGATATCACACATAGTATTGAGGCCTTTAATATTTCACAAACCGCTTATGTTATCCGAAATTGTTATAAAAATTTCCCGACAGGAAGCATTCATATTTTGGGTGTTGATTCTGAACTTTCCTTAGAAAATTCTCATTTGGCAGTTTTTGCTGGGGGACATTATTTCATTGGAACCGATAATGGTACTTTTTCCCTTTTGTTTGATGAGTTAAAACCAGATAAAATTGTAGAACTTAATATTTCTCAAAATACCGATTCTTTAACTTTTCCTATAAAAGATGTGTTTGTAATTGCGGCTTGCCATATTGCAAGAGGAGGGACACTTGAAATTATTGGTAAGGAAATTACTGCATTTACAGATATAAAATCAGAATTAAAACCAGTAACAGAACACGATATAAATACAAAAAACAACATTATAAAAGGAGCAGTTGTTTATATAGATAGTTACGGAAATGCAACAACCAACATAAGTAAAAAATTATTTGAGCAAGTAAGAAAGGAGCGTGATTTTGTAATTTTGTTTGGCAGAGAAAACGAGAAAATATCAAAGATAAGAGAGAAATATAAAGATGCACAGGAGGGAGAAAAGTTAGCTATTTTTAGTGCCAACGGTATGTTGGAAATAGCACAAAACAAGGGTAGAGCTACCGATTTATTAGGACTTAAATTGCACGATTACATAAGGATTGAATTTAAATGATTGTACTTTTTAGAAAAGAAATAAATCAGTTTTTTAGATCCATTACCGGACTGCTAACCATTGTTATTTTCCTGATGGTAAATGGTCTTTTTATGTGGATTTTTTCTGGTGATTTTAATGTGTTAGATTTCGGCTATGCCAATATGGATTCCTTTTTTATGCTTTCTCCAATCTTATTCCTAATTTTTATTCCTGCGATTTGTATGCGCTTGTTCTCAGAGGAATACCGCTCAGGAACAATGGAGGTTTTACTTACTAAGCCAATATCAATATGGAATATGGTAGTAAGCAAATATTTGGCTGCAAATGTGCTTGTTTTATTTTCAATTTTACCAACACTCATTTATTTTATTAGCATTTATTTTCTGGGAGAGACTATCGGTAATTTGGATGTGGGGGGAATTATTGGTTCTTATTTGGGCTTATTTATGCTTTCCTCTGCTTTTATTGCAATAGGGATTTTTACCTCAGCCATCAGTTCCAATCAAGTAGTTGCATTTTTAATAGCAATTATTTGTAATGCTATAGTTTATTATGGTTTTGGTATTTTGAGTGAAGTTACTTTCTTCCAAAATTGGGATTTACTTATTAGAAATTTAGGGATTGCTTTTCATTATAATGTTATGAGTAAGGGGGTAATTGACAGCCGTGATGTTTTATATTTCATGAGTATCTGTTTTCTCTTTTTGATGCTAAGCAAAACTACAATTCAATTAAAAAGATAGATGGTGAAAAATAAAGTATTTCTTCCAATAGTTTATAGTATTATATTTATTATTTTACTCAATGCAATTGGGAGTTTTTTGCATTTCAGAATTGATTTAACAAGCGAAAAAAAATACACTCTTTCAGGTGAGACTAAAAAAGTCTTAACTGGACTAGATGATTTAATTTACATCAAAATATATTTGGATGGCAATTTTCCTTCTGGCTTTAAACGATTGCAAAAACGAAGTAAAGAAACATTAGAAAACTTCAAAAATATAGCAGGAAAAAGATTGGATTTTAAATTTATCAATCCTTCTGAGAGTAATAGTGCGAAACAAAGGAATTCGATTTACAAACAACTAATAGAACAAGGACTGCAACCTACCGATTTGCAAGTAAAAGAGCAAGCCAGCATGAGCAGTTCCATCATTTTTCCTGGGGCAATTATTTACTATAAAGAAAAATATTTAGCACTACAATTGCTAAAGAACGAATTGGGTATACATCCAGAAGTGGCCCTAAATAATTCCATTGAAACCCTAGAATACGAATTTGTATCAGCCATATCGAAACTTACTAAGAACCGAAAAGACAAAATCGCTTTTTTAAACGGACATGATGAGTTAAAGGAAAGGGAAGTTGCAGATATTTCCTATTCTGTTTTATCTGATAATTATTCACTTTCTGAATATTACGATATTGAACATTTTGACATAACAGAGTTTGAAGTGGATAGCAATACAAACGAGCCCAGTTTAGCAAGGCAATTGCAAAAGTTAAAAACTTTTAAAGCGCTTATAATAGCAAAGCCAAAAACTGCTTTTAACAATTTGGATAAATTACTAATTGACCAATACATAATGGCGGGCGGAAATATACTTTGGCTTATAGATGGGGTAAATGCAAATATGGATTCTTTACAACAATCAGATGACTATTTTATGGCGCAAAAAAATCATCTTAATCTGGATGATATGCTTTTCAAATATGGGGTGAGAATTAATGCCGATTTACTGCAAGATAAAAGGGTAGCAGAAATTCCAATTGTTACAGGTTATAGCGGAAACACGCCCCAACAATCTTTTTTTAAATGGCCGTATTACCCCTTACTTTTATCAAATAGTAAGCATGCTGTTGCTAAAAATCTAGATGCTATAAAATGTGAGTTTGTCAGCTCAATCGATACAATAAAAAATAATATCAACAAGACCATTTTATTACAAAGTTCTGCAAACACAAGAGTAAACCCAAGCCCACATAGGGTAAGTTTAGGCATTCTAAAAAACCCTCCTTCTTCTGAATATTTTAATAATCCAAACATTCCAATTGCTGTGCTTTTGGAAGGGGATTTTGAATCGGTTTTCAAAAACAGAATTATCCCAAAAAGTAATGACTTTGATTTTAAAGAAAATAGCAAAAATGCTAAAATGATAATTGTAAGTGATGGGGATATTATTCGAAATAATTTCTCAAAAAAAACAGGAAATGTGTATCCTTTGGGATATGATAAATTTGGTAAATTTATTTATCCAGGCAATAAAACTTTTATCATGAATGCTGTGCATTATTTGTGTGATAATACAGTGGATTTAATGCTAAGCCCCTTGAAAATAAAAGAGTTGAAACTTAGATTGCTCGACAGAGAAAAAGTGCAGAAATACAAGCTCTTTATTCAGCTATTAAATTTACTTTTACCAATTGTTATTATTGTAATTTTTGGATTACTTTTCACTTACTCTAAAAAGAAAAAATATGCTTAAATCTAAAAAAAAAACTTATATAATACTAACAATTATATTGCTGCTAATTGTGCTTTTATGGCAAATGAAATCCAAAAATAGCAATAGTAGTTTAGCTTATGACTTTGCAGTAACAGACACTTCAGCTGTCAGCAAAATTTTTATTGCAGATTTGAAAGGAAATAGCATAAGCTTGGATAGAATGGAAAATAATTGGCAGATAAACAATCGATATAAAGTTAGAAATAATGCCATGAATATTATCCTTAAAACCATCAAAAATATCAGTGTGCAAAGGCCCGTATCTGAAAGTAGTTACAACAGAGTAATAACAGATTTGGCAACCAATGGGGTGAAAATTGAGATTTACCAAAACCTTAATAAGAAACCGACAAAAACTTACACTATTGGCAACAATACAGCTGACCATACTGGCACTTATATGTTACTTGCAAATCACGAGCAACCCTACATCATGCACATTATCGGCTTTAATGGAATTATGGGTCCACGCTATGGCTTGCAAGGCCAAGAAGTGGATATTACAGTTTGGAGAGATAAAAATATTTTCAATCTCAATCCTAAGAAAATTATCTCTATTACATTAATAAATGAAAGAGGACAAGATTCTTCATTTACAATTAAAAATGAGGGTGGGAATTTATTGCTTTTCAATCATCAAAAAAAGCAAGTAAGAGCAAAGCAGGAAACATTAAGGCAATATTTAAATTTCTTCAAAAAAATAAATTGCGAAACTTTTAAAAATGAAAATATAAGTGAGAAATTAGAGGAATCTAAAAAACTTTACTCTCTAATTGTAGCACATCAAAATGGAGTGGATTCTTTAATTATTTATCAAATGAGAGAAGAAGGAAAACCAAGAACAAAACAAGAGCAATATACCGTAGAAAGAATGTATGCAGTTTTAAACTCTGGAGATGTAATGCTAGTTCAGAATTATGTTTTCAACAGACTGTTAATTACTATTGATGAATTGAAAGGAGAATAATTTTTGCCATAAAAACTAATCTTATATATTTGTTCGCACTAAAATAAACGGAAATGAAATTTATTGTTGATAGCTCAGCCTTGCTGAGAGAATTACAAAAACTAAGTGGTGTGCTTTCCGCTAACAATACACTGCCCATACTCGATAACTTTTTGTTTGATGTTTCGGATGGCAAAATTAGTATTTACGCCTCTGATTTAGAAACTACAATGATGACGAAGATGAAAGCAGAAGCTGGGGAAAACGGAAAGATTGCTATTCCTGCTCGATTGCTTTTAGATACCCTAAAAACCTTCTCCTCTCAACCCCTTACTTTTTTGGTGGATAGCAGTAATTTTGGCATTGAAATTAGTTCAGAAAACGGACAGTATAAATTAGCAGGGCAAAATGCGGAGGAATTTCCAAAAGTACTTGTATTAGAATCAGCAGCTACTGCAAATTTAAATGCAGATGTTCTGATAAAAGCAATAAACAAAACTTTATTTGCTGCTGGAAATGATGAGTTACGACCAGTAATGTCAGGAGTTTTTTGTGAGTTCTCTGCTGAGAAAATCTCTTTTGTAGCAACTGATGCTCATAAACTGGTTTGCCACAGTAGAACAGATGTTACTGCCGATAGCACCGCATCCTTTATCATACCTAGAAAGCCATTAACTTTATTAAAAAATACTTTGGTAGAGGGCTCCGAAATTAAGATGGAATATAATGATACCAATGCGCTTTTTAGTTTTGATGACGCTACCATTATTTGCCGTTTGGTTGATGGAAGATATCCAAATTATGAGGCGGTGATTCCGAAAGAAAACCCGAACAAATTAAGTATTGACACAGATTCACTTTTAGCTTCTATTAAAAGAGTTTCTATTTTTGCCAATAAAACCACTCATCAAATAAAACTTAAAATTAAAGGCAGTGAGTTATTGATTACATCAGAAGATTTAGATTTTGCTAACCAAGCTGAAGAGCGACTAACTTGCCAATATGAAGGAGAGGATATGGAAATTGGATTTAACTCCAAATTTGTAATTGAGATGTTAAGTAATATTGGTGCTGAGCAGATTTGTATTGAAATGAGTGCCCCTAACCGAGCCGGAATTATTTTACCCTTAGATGGGCAAGATGAAGGAGAAAACACCCTAATGCTTGTAATGCCTGTAATGTTAAATACATAAATCCACCATTTAAAAAAAGAATAATAAGTACAGCCCCCCT